>JAJZKJ010000242.1 GCA_021804195.1 Acidobacteriota bacterium | reverse complement strand
GTAAATGTCCAGCAGGCATTCGGCGGTTTTGTCTTCCTGAACCGTGACCAGCGGGTCAAAAGCACTCATACCTTTGGCGGTTTTCGTCGGATATGGCCTGTGTGCTTAGCCACACTTCAGCCAGTTCGTTGAGTCGCTGATGCATTTGTTCAGCAGCGCCATGCTCGGCGGCCAGGCGGCTCAGGTGCTCCACGGCCCTCGCCGCAGCGCCGCCGCTGGCGATCATGGCCGGAAATAGCGACTGCTCTTCATCCTGATTATGACGCGGGCCGGATGTTTTGAAATAGTCGAGCACAGCTCGCAGTGCCGCACGATTTTGCCCGTCGAGTACAGGGGCCTGCGCAACTTTTTGCAGCACCAGCAGAAATCGCTCGATGCGGCGGTGGCAATCCATCATCAGGTCGAGCGGGTGATTAAAATCTGCCTGCGGTTTGTCACCAATATTTATAGGCATAAAACAGAGCCTCATGCTAAACGTTGGGCGATCGCCCACCCGACGATTGTTTACCGCACCGAATGCGAAGTCCGGGACGGATCTTTTCGATCGCTGCGGTAGACTCGGCGAGAGCAGCCAACTGCCCGGCTGTCGCTCGATTTTGTATGGCGCCAAACAATACGCGTTCTTCCCATCGTATGTGGTCGTGGAGCTTTTGCCCCAACTCTTTACACCACGGGCCAGACGGCGGCCGGCTTGCCGACTTCAACCCGCCGGCTTTAGCGAGCGTGCGAATTTCATTATGCTCGTGCCGCAATTGGACGATTTCGGCCGGCAGCATCAAGCCGATTAAGAGTTGCTCTTCCTGCGTAAAGTGCTCGGCAATTTCGGCATTCCAGCAGTCATAAAAATAGCTTACCGCAGCCGCACGAGCGACTGGATCTCCGGCTGCGGCGTCCACCAGACGATTGGCGGCCTTGAGACCAATAAAATGATCGCGTGAGAACGGCTGCAGGCTTTCGTGGCGTTTTAGCGGGGGATGATGGCGTTGAGCAGTCATAAACGCGGCCTCACGAGTCTTTTCCACATCGCATCTTAGCATGCCAGGCTGGCGGCAACATAACCGACAGCATCATAATTCATTATTTGCATCTTTAACTCCATAATTGTTTCTGCTATGCTGTATTTAGAAGGCCGGTATGAAGCCGGCCCAGTTAAACGCCAAAGAGGTGACATATGACCGCAGCTGCATCCCAACCAAGTCTTAACCTGACCGATACGGTCGCCGAGTGGGTGCGTCAAGACCCCGCACGCTCGCGTATTTTCGAAAAATATGGCATTGATTATTGCTGCGGCGGCAAGGCTACGCTGCAACAGGCCTGCAACAAACGCGGCCTGCAAACCGACGAGGTGTTAGCGGCTTTGCACAGCGCTCAACCCATGCCTGACCTGTGCGATTGGAGCACAGCCACGCTAAGCGACCTTGCCAATCACATTGAGAAAACGCACCACACCTTCCTCAAAACCGAATTACCCCGCGTTGCAACCCTGCTTGGCCGTACCCTCAATGCTCATGGTGCGAGACATGTCTGGCTGGCGGAACTTAAGGCCACCTTTGACCGCTTTGCCGCCGAGATGGATGCACACATGTTTAAAGAGGAACGCATTTTGTTCCCGCGCATTCGGCGGATAGACGAAGGTGATCGCTCACAGGAAGTTGACCAGCCTGTAAACATAATGGAGCATGAGCACGACCGCGCCGGATCTGATCTTGAGGCCATGCGGCAACTGAGCAACAACTACACGCCACCACCGGATGCCTGCAACACATTTGTTGCCGCGCTCGATGCTCTGCGGCAAATAGAGAATGATACCCACCTTCATGTTCATAAAGAAAACAATATTTTGTTCCCCCGGAGCGTTTCCAGGGGACATAAGGCCCATGCGTAACGTTCGGCCAAACCAGCACGCAATTGGTACATCGCCGCGCAAATTGGCTCAACCAATTTTCGCGCCCCCCACGACGCACGCTTCTGGCGCGAAGAGGCCCTTTGCCGGCTGCGGGCAGGCCGCGACAGATAAAATCGGCTTTGCGAACGGCAAATTTGGCGGTTGCCGGCAATCTGATCCACTTTTTTGTTGACGATTTTGACTGATGGTGGTATTAACCAAGGTTATTGGCGGGCTTTTTTGCCCGTGCGGGCACAGGATGGGCGGCTAATCCTTGCTCAAACAGGACTGAATATCTTTTATCGGGGTGTTTTGGCCATGGATCATAGCAAAACAGCAGTCCACGTGTCATCCCAAGGAGCAATGCATCGGTTGCAGCGAGCCTGCTTGAGTCTCGCGCTTACGGCAACGCTTGGGGGCTTGGCCGGCTGCGGCTACGGATCAGCCAATAAATCCGATTCGCAAGCCTTAAAGGCCAGCAACAAAGCATCCAGACTCACCGCCAGCGCCGGCGACTTTCGGCCCAAAGCCAGCTTTCCGGGCATGTTAAGCCAACCCATCATGTCGCATAGCGCCCTTATGAATTATGTGCAGCAACAGAAGCGTCAGGCGCGGCACAATCCTTCGGCCTATCTACAGCCACAGTCAGTCGAGCGCGATCTTCATACCGCAGACCAAATACTCCGCGAGGCGCTGCAATCGCCCGCACTCAGCTATCAGTATAAAGAGCTTCTTCTTAGCCAAGCAGGCTTTGTCAAACTGGCAGAATCGGAGCGGGCGCTGCTGAACGCAAGCGCCAAGGTAAATAACATACGATTCCAATCCGATCATGTCGCGTTGGAGTCGCTCAAGGTTGCCGGCTATCAGGCTCAGATGGCCCCGCTGCAAACCGCCGCGCAAGGCGGCAATGCTTATGCTTCGCAGCTTGCCGCCGCGCAGCAGGCCCAAAGCCAGGCGGCCGCGACTGCTCAAACAGCGGCGGCCCAGGTGGCCGCCCTTGAGGCGAAAATCACCCGCCGCAAGGCCGATCGCATCTCGCTCATCAGCCAGGGCATGGCTCTGCAGAATAAGTCGCACGTTACCACCGGCGAAGCGTCGCTGGCGCTATTTAAGCAATCGGTTGCCAAGTTCCACACCGCCGCTGCGCTAAGCCAGCAGGTTGAAGACCTGAACCTTCAGCTTGCCAACGCCCAGGCAGACGCCACAATGGCCGCGTCCGCTCTGGCGGCCGCCAAGCGGCAGGTAAGCGATCTGACCGAGGCCGACAAGGCGGCCAAAGCCTATGCCGCCGGCATGAGCGAGCAGGCCCAGGCGCTCACCACACGGGTGCAGGCCCTCATCAATAACCCCCACAGCAAAGTGCCTACTCTGCAGCAACAACTGGTATCTCTCGAATCACTCTATCATTCAGCCGACAAACAGGCCGCAGCAGCGGCATCGGCGGCGCGCAGTGCGCGGCACAATTTAAGCCTCGCCGCCAACGAACAGAGAATGCATTACGTTGAAGCGCAGCAACTAACCGCCAAAGGTATGAGTGCTTTTGACCCGCTGGTCACGGTTCAGGAAGACAAAACCGCCGAATGCCTGCTGGACATTTACCAAGCCGTTGCCGACCTGCGGGCAGGCCAGGCAGATTGGCTTCGCGTAATAGCCGGCACGCTTGCCGCACAAACGGCCTCCGATGCCGGCAAGGCTTACGCGGTTATTAACAGCACCAGCCCTATGACCGCACCCACCAGCAAACAAGTTGAACAATACCGTACTGCCGCAACCGCCGCGCTCAAGCAGGCTCTGTCAGACCTGAAACAAGCGGCCATCGCCTACCCATCCGGCCAATCGCCGGTAAAATGGCTCACGCCGGCACTGAAATCTATTGTTGAAACCACCTACGCGGGCGTTACGAGCAACACAGCGCAAGCCACCGCCCTGCTCTCGGCCGCCTCGGACGATGCCAAGGCCGCCAAACAACTTAATCCATTCTTGCCGTTTTGAGTGCAGCCGATCGAGCATTAGCCCGACATTGCTTTACTTTACCGCGACTCATCGGCCGCGATAGCGATATGCTTTCATCCGCGAGCGTACAAAACTCAGGTGATATTCATCGGTTTCAAGCGAGCGGCGGCGGCGAGCCATTTCAATGCGGCCAACGATGCCGGCCATTTGCGTTTCGTCCAGAGCAGATGGCTGCGCCTGCAAAAGCCGGGGAATCAGCTCGTTCAACAGCAGCACCTCCGGGTCGCGCGGGGTTTGAAACTTGGCCGTTCCGGTAAACACCACCAGTGACGTAATCGGCACACCCGGCATCTTGAGGCACGACTTAAGAGCCCGCACATGGCCCTGGTTCTGGCGCAACGGATTTTGAAACTGCGACTTTCGCCGATAAAGCACCTGCATCCATCGCGACTGACCAGCTTCGCCGAATATCCAACCTTGATAATGCTTGGTTTCAATAACGTACACTCCCGCGCGGCACACGAGAATATGGTCTATCTGCGAGGTGCCATCCGGTGTGGGCAGCGTGATATTGTTTATGAGCACATGCGGCTGGCCAAACCTAGCCTCAATTTCATTGGCGACCAGCGCTTCACCCTTGGACGCAGCAATGCCTGTTTGCCGACGCAACAAAAACCCCAGCAGCAGGCCTATGGCTAAGGCGGCCAGCGTAAGCAGCGGTGCGGTTGCCGAAGCATGTCCCATCACAGGCATGGTACGAGCCGTATTTATGCCCCGTCAATGGTTGATCAAAAGTCGCGGCCCGGCAAGCACAAGGCAGGCTCCGGGCCGTGAGATTATCTA
>JAJZKJ010000241.1 GCA_021804195.1 Acidobacteriota bacterium | reverse complement strand
ATTTATTTTTATGCCACCGGCAACAGCTCGCTCTCCGACAGGCTCCATTCGCTGGCGGTAAGCCCTGGTGCCGGCGGAAGCGTGCATTTGGATGTTGGTCAATTGCAATATGCCGGAAACTGGAACCCCGAACCGGCCGCATGGCAGCGATTCAGCAACATCGCATCGAGCCAGTATGGCATGTCGGTGAACCTGCAGACCATTCCAGCCGGCCAACTGCAACCCAAACATGTCTGCCCGCTGCTGCACATGCTGGGCACCGGTAAGTTTGCGCTTACATCATCGCAGGTTGCGGATCTTAAATCTTACCTGAATGCCGGCGGCATGCTTTTTGGCGAGGCGGCCGGCGGCGACCTTGATTTCACCAACAGCTTTTCAGCCCTCGTGCAGCAATTGTTTCCGGGGCAGCATCTGCAGGATGTACCCGCTGCTTCCAGCCTCTTTACCGGCCACAACCCCGGCGGCGCCGATGCCACACACGTTACTTACCGCAAATATTTTGTTAACCAGCATGGCATTAAACGAACACCCTCCCTGCTGGGCATCAAGCAAAATGGACGCTGGGTTGTCATTTTCTCGCAGTATGACATTACCAGCGGGCTGCTGGGCACCAACACCTGGGGCATTACCGGATATTCGCCGGATTCGTCTGTGGCGCTGGCACGCAATATAGTCGCCTACGCCGCCGCCCACGCGCATTGACCGTGCCGGTGAACCCATGCTACAGATTTAACGACGACTGCGCTCGAACGGCCGGGGCGTTGAATATGGCATACTTCGTGCCGGCCAATCAACGGATCGCTTCATCCCGTCGGACTTTGACCGACGTGAACACACAATCCTATTTTATTCGGCACGATGCGGCATGTTCCCTTGGCGTTTCACGGCAATATTTCGACCGGAGCACACACGCCCACAAGCGAATATATTTCGGTGATGTCTGGATTACTTACCGCCACACAACCGGCGGTGCTCGTGCGTCCCTCGGCGCAACCGTGAATGAATATTTCACCGCCCAGCGGCGTCTTCCATACGCGGTTCTGCACGGCTTCGTCGCTCATATCGCCGGTAATTAAATCATCCACCAGTTGCTGGTATTGGGGCTGGCTCAGCAGGCCGCTCTTAAGTCCGCGCAGCGCATGGGCCAGGTTGGGATAATTAAGCCCCAGCGACAGATGATATTTACTCTGCGGATTTTTAAACACCACATAGAATAGACCCAGCGGCGTAATGCGGTCGCCCTCTACCTGCTTATCACCCGGGTTGGTGCCCGTGATGCAGGCATAGCTGCGCCATTTGTGGGGGCCATCAAAAAGGTCCAGCCGTCCCGCGGCTTTATGTACGATAATCCGTGGTTGGGCCGGCGGAATTGATACTTCGCTCATGGCTGCCTCACAACCGGATGATGGTAGTTGCGGTCAAAGTAATAAACCACGTAGCCCACCAGTTCGTGCACCACCGCAAAGATGCTGGTTTGCCGCCAAATATGATGCCGCGATGCAACCGTATACACCTTCATGCCGAACTGCCGGTAGGCCAGCCGCGCTCGCGGCAAATGATAATCGGAACTGACCACCACGATCGTTTCCCAGTGATACCGCTGTTTTAGTTGAAGTGTATCCCAGGCGCTGTAGCGGGTGTTGTCGCCATAAAAATCGAGCACGAGATTTTTTTGAGGCACACCCGCGGCACGGCATAACTTTGCCATCGCGAGCGGCGCATTTTGCCGCGGGTTGCTTATGCCATACGGAGCATTGGCGCTAAGCATAATCATGCGAACCCGACCTTGCTTATAGAGGTCAATCGCCCTACGTGTGCGGGCGGCGGCGGTCCAGCCGCAGATGTCGTGCGGCAAGGTGGCATTGCCCAGCACCACCGCTACATCGCACAGCATAGATCGCGGCGGTGGATTGGCCCGAAACAAAAAGCAGAATATGACCACCACCAGCGCCGCCCACAACCCAACAATTACACGATCAGCCCAGCGTGGCGTAAGCAATCGCATGCCCGGCAACGGCGGCGGTAGCAGTTCAGGTTCAAAGCCGGTGACGTTCCATGGTTTGGCGCCAAGCCAGGCCGCCAGAATCATCGCAACCAGCAGGCACATGGGTATGTGAAAGGTGGTATTTACGCGGCCGCTATGCATAAGATTATAAAACTGATGGGCATTGTAAAGCAGTGCCGCCAGCAACAGCCAGCTTGGCAGACTCAGAACAAAGGCCAGACGGCGTCGCCAGGTAAGCTGCTCCAGCGAAAGAGGTTTTGGACTGACGCGCCACGGGTACCGCAGCCAATAAAGCCCAAGCAACGAAACAAGCCACAGCGGTGGAAATATCGCCTGCATGGCATGGCCGCCGGCAAAGCGCAAATCTACCCAGCGCCACGCCTGGCCGGTGAGTATGCTTACCGCCCCACCCCAATAAACCATGCCATCGAGCACGCGAAAAACAAACCCCGCCTGCGACCAGCCTGCCGCCGATGGCGGCACTGCGCCCGGCGGCGTCTTGTGGGGAGCCATCGCTGAAGCATCCATGCAAACGTTCCACTACATGACGAAATAACAGATCATGCCCCAGCACCGATTGTGCTTCGCATGGCCTTGCGCTAACGCTGCTCGCCGGCTGCCTGCTGCTGCCAGTTCAACTGCGCCTGCTCGTCGGCATGATAGCTTGAGCGAACCAGCGGGCCTGATTCAACAACAGAAAAGCCAAGCTCCAGGCCGAATGCTTTCCAGCGGGCAAACTCTTCGGGAGTTACCCAGCGGTCTATGGGTAGATGTTCGCGGGTGGGCTGCAGGTACTGCCCCAGCGTTAGTATGTCCACACGCGAGTCGCGGATTTCGACCAGCGTTTGCCGGAGTTCATCATCCGTTTCGCCTATGCCGAGCATAAGGCCCGTTTTAGTGGTAAAGCCGCGATCTTTGGCACGCTTTAAAAGTTCCAGCGATCGCTGGTATTTGGCCTGCGGCCGCACGCGACGGTACTGGCTCGGCACCGTTTCGACATTGTGATTAAGAATATCTGGTTTTGAATCGAGCACGCGATCAAGGTCGTCCCAATGCCCGCAGAAGTCTGGAATGAGAACTTCAATCGTCGTACCCGGGGAAGCTGCTCGTATGTTGCTGATCGTCGCAGCCCAAATGGCCGAACCGCCATCGGGTAGTTCGTCGCGATTGACCGAAGTAATGACAATATGTTTAAGCCGCATACGGGCGGCTGCGTCGGCCACGCGGCGCGGCTCATCCAAATCGAGCACGGGCGGGCGGCCGGTGGCAATGTGACAAAAGCCGCAGCTGCGCGTGCATACATCGCCTAAAATCATGAGTGTGGCGGTGCCGCGGCTCCAGCATTCGCCCATATTGGGACACTTGGCCGACTCGCATACCGTGTGCAGCTTATTATCGTCCACGATGCCGCGCATGTGCGTGTAGCCCGGTCCAGCGGGCAGCTTAACCCGCAGCCAGGGCGGCTTACGACCGGGCAGGGTATGGTCGGGGCGCAATGCCGCATCAGAAGCGACCGGCAAACTAACAATACCTGGCTGGCTGGCCATGAGGGTCCCTGTAGAAGCTGGGGGCTGTGCCATGGCCGCCACGGCCGCAGCGCAAGCCCGCATTACTTTCGGCCGCTGTGTTCGAGCGGCCCTGTCACTTTAACAGTATACCAAACCTGCCGGCCGTGCGTGGACCTGCGGCGATCGACCATTGCCGGGCATATTCAAGATGCCCGACAGAGGACATTCGGGCGATTTTGAGCTATAGCGTGGCATGATTCCATCACGTTTTTATTGCAGTAACGCTCCAAAGAACGACTATCGCACTATCTGGTGGGTTTGCTCAACCCTCGGCAATGGCGCTGGCAATGGCCACGGTGTCGGTATGGCTTAGCGAAAGATGCCATCGCTTAATGCCCTGCCCCAAGGCCAGCCGCCGCACCTCGCCAGCAAGCTCAACATACGGCTTGCCGGCGGCATCACGGCGCACTTCCACATCGGTCCATGCAATTGCCCCGCGCCAACCGGTGCCCAAAGCCTTGAGCACGGCCTCTTTGGCGGCAAAGCGCGCCGCATAGTGCATGGCGGGGCATTTATGATCGCCGCAATAAGCCTGCTCCACAGGCGTAAAGCAGCGGTTTAAAAAGTGCCCGCCATGACGCTCCATCATATCTGCAATGCGCGCAATCTCGGCAATATCCACACCATGGCCAATAATCACCATGAAAGCACTTTATTCCCAAATGTCCTGCACAAACCGTTTAGTGTGCTCTTACTGCCACACAATCAATACCGCTTGACTGCGGGATCTATCAGCAGGCTCCAGCTATCTATGCCGCCTGCCAAAGAGTGCACATGTTTAAAGCCCGCATGCCGCAGAAACGCCGTCGCCCGCAGCGACCGACTGCCATGATGACAATGTACGATAATTCGTTTATCGGCATGCTGCTTCAACTCTTCAAGCTTGTGCGGCAACTGGTCCAACGGCACCAGCACCGCGCCCTGGATATTCGCGGCTTCATGCTCGCGCGGCGTGCGAACATCCAGCAGCACATGCGGATGCTGTCGGCTGCGCAGTTCATGCAGCTCGTGCGGATGAATTTCCCATTCGGGATCGTGCTGCAGATGATGCTTGCTCGATGCCGCCTTATGCCCGGCGGGGTCCGGCTTATTATGCGCTGACATTTATAAACTCCTCAAACGAGAACATA
>JAJZKJ010000240.1 GCA_021804195.1 Acidobacteriota bacterium | reverse complement strand
GGGTCGGTCGGAAGCCGTTGTCGTCATCCACGGCGGCATTGGCCGTGAAGATCGCCGCAACGCCCAGGAGGCGTTTACCCAGGACAAGCAAGTTGAAATTCTGGTCGCCACGGATGCCGCCGGCGAAGGCATCAACCTTCAGCGGGCGCATTTGATGGTTAATTACGACCTACCGTGGAATCCCAATCGTCTGGAGCAGCGTTTCGGCCGCATCCACCGCATCGGCCAGACCGAGGTATGCCACCTGTGGAATCTTGTCGCCAAGGACACCCGGGAAGGCGAGGTTTACTTCCGGCTGCTGGAAAAACTTACCGAGGAACGCGAAGCCCTGGGCGGCCAGGTCTTTGACGTGCTTGGCCAGGTAACCTTTGAAGATCGCCCACTCCGCGAATTACTGCTCGAAGCCATACGCTATGGTGATCAGCCGGAGGTAAAAGCAAAGTTATTGACCGTCATGGACAAAGCCCTGGACCGTCGGCGACTGCAAGACCTTATCGAGAGCCGCGCCTTAACCCATGACGCCATGGACGTAACCAAAGTCCGGCAGATTCGTGAAGACATGCAACGTGCGGAAGCCCGCCGGTTGCAACCGCATTTTATCGCCTCTTTCTTCCTCGAGGCGTTTGCGCTGTTAGGCGGATCGATCCACCAGCGGGAACCCAAACGGTACGAAATCAAACACGTTCCCGCCATTATCCGCAACCGCGACCGCGAAATTGGGCGCGGCGACTCCGTGCTCGCGCGGTATGAACGCGTCACCTTCGAAAAAGACCTTATCACTATCGCCGGCAAGCCGCTGGCGGAATTTGTCTGCCCCGGCCATCCCCTGCTGGACTCTGCGCTTGATCTGATTCTGGAGCGCCACCGCGATTTACTTAAACGCGGCGCGATCCTCATTGACGACACCGATAACAGCCCAGACCTGCGGGCGCTGCTTTACCTTGAACACGCCATTCAGGATGCCCGCACCGATCACGCCGGCAATCGGCGAGTTGTCTCCAAACGCATGCAGTTTGTGGAAATTAACCAACAGGGCGAAGCTCTCAATGCCGGGCCGGCGCCATACCTGGACTACCGCCCGCCCACGCGGGAGGAAGCCGGGGCGCTGGCAAAGATGACATGGCCAGACTGGATTCGCCGCGACCTGGAAGCCAAAGCCATGGAGCACGCGGCCATACACCTTGTGCCGCAACACCTCGACGAACTCCGCCGCCGCAAGGAAGAACTGCTCAATAAAACGAAGGCCGCCGTGCAGGACCGGCTCACCAAGGAGATCAACTATTGGGATCATCGGGCTGCCCAACTGGCGGAACAGGAGCGCGCCGGCAAGGTTAACGCCCGACTGAACTCGCAACTCGCCCGGCAAAGAGCCGATGATTTGACCACACGCCTGCAAAAGCGGCTGGCCGAGATCGAGCAGGAGCGTAAACTCGCTCCGTTGCCACCGGTGGTGCTCGGCGGCGCGATGGTTGTCCCCAGAGGCTTGCTGCACAAACGTGTGGCGCAGGCTTCCAGCCTGCCGGAACCGGCCAGCCAGGATGGGCAACCTCTGCAACCTGTCGAAACCAAATTGTCCGAACAGATGGCCATGAACGCCATCATCGAAACCGAACGCCGGCTTGGATTTTTGCCCCGCGACGTAAGTGACCAGAACCTGGGATACGATATTGAATCGGCCATACCGGGGACCGGCCTATTGCGGTTTATCGAGGCTAAAGGCCGGGCCAAAGGCGCAAAAACCGTAACCATCACCAAGAATGAAATTCTGACCGGTTTAAACAAGCCTGATGAATTCATTCTCGCCCTCGTTACCATTGATAACGGCCAGACGACCGTGCGCTATGCTCGTAAGCCGTTTGCAAGCGAGCCGGACTTTAAAGCCACCAGCGTCAACTATGACTTGGAAAAACTGCTGGCCATTGCCAAGGAGCCGGCATGAAGAAAAGAGCGATCCATTCTCAGGGCAAGTCCATGGTGGTACGTGACGCAGTGAAATCACCGGCTCAAGCCGACTTTGACGAAGTGCTCACACTAATCGAAGCCGCCCGTGCCCACGCCGTAGCCGCCGTCAATACGGCCTTGATAGATTTGTATTGGGCGATAGGTGAGTACATCAGCCGGAAAATAGCCGCCAATGGATGGGGGCAGGGAACTGTTGCGGCTCTGGCTGAATATATTCAGCGCCGCCAGCCCAACGCCCGCGGTTTTTCGGCCCAAAATCTCTGGCGGATGCGGCAGTTTTACGAGATTTACCGCGACCAGCCAAAACTCTCGACACTGTTGAGAGAATTGTCCTGGAGCCACAATCTGGCCATCTTGAGCCGTTCCAAACGCGACGAAGAACGTGAGTTTTACCTGCGCATGGCCAGCCGCGAACGCTGGTCGTTTCGACAACTTCAGCGCCAGCTTGCCGGGGCGTTATTTGAACGGGTCGCACTGTCTCCGGTAAAACTGTCACCGCCGGTGACAGAATTGCACCCCGATGCCGCGGCTGTCTTCAAGGACAGTTACCTCGTGGAGTTTCTTGGCCTTCCCAAGGACCACTCCGAAGCCGATCTCCATGACGGCCTTGTCACCAGGCTTAAAGATTTCCTGATCGAACTGGGGCGTGACTTCTGCTTCGTCGGCAGTCATTACCCGATCCAGGTCGGCGGCCGCGATTTCGAGCTCGATCTACTTTTCTTTCACCGCGGCCTGAATTGCCTTGTGGACATTGAACTGAAAATTGACGAGTTCCAGGCTGAATACCTCGGTAAACTCGAATTTTACTTGGAAGCACTGGACCGGCGCATGAAAAAGCCCCACGAGAACCCGGCAATTGGTCTATTGCTCTGCGCCACGAAAGATGAGGAAGTGGTCGAATATGCCCTCGGTCGCTCTGCATCTCCTGCCTTGGTCGCGGAATACCAGACCCGCTTGCCCGACAAACACCTATTGCAGGCCAAGTTGCACGAATTTTACGAATCAGCCCGGAAGCAGGCGCAGCCACAGAAACATGCTTTCGCGCCAAGAAAACAACCGTCGGCGAAGCCGGGAAAGCGAAAAAAATAATGCCCCCATACCGTAAAAAACTTATCGAAGTCGCCTTGCCGCGGATGCGATCAATCGAGAATCCGCACGCGAGAAGTCCATCCGCCACGGCCATCCATCCACGCTGCATCTTTGGTGGGCCAGGCGGCCGCTAGCGGCCTGCCGGGCGGTGTTATTCGCCTCGCTGGTGGATGATCCCGATTCCGATCCCCAATTTCACCGGCCAGACGGCACCGTGGATGTAGACCGTGCCGGCGTACGTCGGTCGGAACTTTTCGATTTAATTGAAGAGCTTGTCAAATGGGAGAATTCCAACAACGAAAAGGTGCTTAACCAGGCCCGTGCTGAAATTGCTGCTTCCATCGCATCCGCCAAAGTTTACGATGCCAGGCAATGGTCAAAACAACAGGCCATCTGCGGCGAGCCCGCGTGGAACTATATCTGCCGGCTGGCCAGGCCCGACTCCGTAAACAAATTTCTTATTGAACATGCTCCGCCGGTGCTTGATCCATTCTGCGGCGGCGGCAGCATTCCGCTGGAAGCCCAGCGCCTGGGCCTGCGCGCCTTTGGCAGCGATCTAAATCCCGTGCCCGTCCTTATTACCAAGGCCCTGATCGAGTTTCCACCCAAATTCGCCAACCTTCCGCCGGTGAATCCAGAAGCACAAAAACAGGGACAACTGCACCAAACATGGAAAGGCGCCCAGGGCTTGGCCGAGGATGTGCGTTACTACGGCCAATGGATGCGCGATGAGGCCGAAAAACGCATCGGCCACCTGTACCCCAAGGTGAAAATCACCGCGGAAATGACCAAAGACCGGCCTGACCTGAAGCCGTATGCCGGCCAGGAGTTAACCGTAATTGCGTGGCTCTGGGCGCGAACGGTTGCCAGCCCCAACCCCGCCGCCGGCGGCGCGCATGTGCCGCTGGTGCGGTCCTTCTGGCTGAGCACGAAAAAGGGTAAAGAAGCGTGGGTTGAACCAATTATTGACAGGGAAAATAACCGCTACCACTTCGAAGTGCGCGTCGGCAAACCACCAGAGGGCATTGACCCGGGAAAAGCGACGATCACCCGTACTGGAGGAAAATGCCTTATTTCCGACGGGCCAATGCCCTTCGAGCACATTCGGGGAGAGGGGAAGGCCGGGCGGATGGGGTCTAAACTGATGGCCATTGTCGCCGAGGGCACGCGCGGCCGAGTATATCTGAGCGCAACAACTGAGGAAGAACGGGCCGCCGAGGTTTCACTTCCGCCCAACTATCCCGATACCGACTTGCCTAAGCAGGCGCTCTCAGTGCGTGTCATGCTCTACGGCATGGACAAGCACTTTAAACTTTTCACCCCCCGCCAGCTCACCGCTCTGGTCACCTTCAGCGACCTGGTCAAAGAAGCCCGCGCAAAAGTGCTGGCGGACGCCAACGCGACCGGCACGCTACCCGCCGATGAACGCCCGCTCGATGCCGGCGGCACCGGTCCCCAAGCTTACGCTGATGCCGTGGCGACGTATCTCGCGTTCGCGGTGAGCAAGGCCGCGAACCGCGGATGCACGCTCTGCTTTTGGGATACCGGTGCCGGCAAAGTCCAACAGGCATTCGGGCGTCAAGCCCTGCCAATAACATGGGATTTCTGCGAAGCGAACCCGTTTAGCAATTCCTCGGGAAGCTGGAATTCCCACATAGAATTCA
>JAJZKJ010000239.1 GCA_021804195.1 Acidobacteriota bacterium | reverse complement strand
AATCTCCAAGATACGACCACCAATATACTCATAGGCGTCTTTGAGAAGTTTTTGACTCTTGCTGTCTGGCACCGGCACTTTGCTCTCGAGAAGTTCCGCGAAAAACGTACGGTTATAGTCCGCGAGTTCCAGCCGCCAACGTTTCTTCGTAACATCTTGAATGAACGTATTTCGATAGATGATTCGTTGTTCAGAAGGCAGTTGATTAACGAGAGTGTTGAGAAGCATCGTGAGCGTCGTAAGACGCTGCTGACCATCCACGACGCTGTATGTGTCCTCGGCTGGTTTGCGTGAAAGAATAAACGTGCCGATGTAATGGCTTGTGTTTGTTTCGATAGTCTCGGCAATGTCGTCAAGCAGATCGTCGATGTTTTGTTTTGTCCAGGCGTAGTCGCGCTGGTACGTCGGAATTACGAAGCTTTTGCCCGTGAAGAACTTCTCCAGCGTGTTTCGTTCCATGGGAACCTCGATGATTCACCTTTGATAATATCCGCATTAGTTGGCAAAAGATTGTGGTTTGGGTGCTCCCCATTGTCAAGGCGCGCCGGAGGCGAATTTAAGGTACATCGTCGTCAGCCAGGGAGTGTCCGCCCCCTCGGCCCCTTACACCTCCGCCGGTGTTAGGTAGTCCAGCGCCTGATGAACCCGCTGTTGGTTATAAAAGCGGAAGTATCGCCCCAGGCCCAGCCGCGCCTCGCCCAGCGTCTGGTAGTCGTGAATATATACGTTTTCATACTTCATGCAGCGCCATAACCGCTCCACGAAAATATTGTCGAACGCCCGCCCGCGCCCGTCCATCGCGATGGCCATGCGGCGGATTGCCATGTGTGAGCAAGCGGGTACGGGCTTACGCATGATGCGCGAGGCGTGGCGGAAACTGGGCCATCCGGCGCCCCATTACAAAAATGACCGGCCCAGCAAAGCTTTCGAGTTCTTCATCCCGGAACTGGACAAGGAAGTGGACATGGCCTCAGATTTGGTAAAGGCCATGTTCGGTGGCTATTCTCAGGCCAATGTCTCTGTCGAGGCCCATGATGAGGCCCATGAACGCCTTAGCGAAATCGAGCGGAAAATCCTTTCCGCTTGCATAGATAAGCCACAAAATACTCCCGACCTCTTAACCCTGCTCGGCTATGGAAATCGAACCGGCAACCTTAAAAAAGCCCTCGCCAAACTGCGCGATACCGGATTGTTGGAGTTGACCATTCCCGAAAAGCCAAGAAGTAAAAACCAGCGGTACCGCATGACCGCCAAGGGACGCCGGATGCTGCTGAGAGAAACTCATGATTAAAATTGTGGACATTTTTGCCGGCCCCGGCGGCTTGAGTGAAGGCTTCGCGTCTGTGACGGACAGTCACGCCAAGCCCGCGTTCACCGTCGTGTTATCCGTGGAAATGGAGCGATTCGCCTTTGAGATATTGAAATTGCGAACATTCTTCCGTCAGTTTCCCACCGGTGCCCCAGCAAGTTATTACAGGCACTTGCGGGGTGAATCGACACGTCGGCTCGGACTTGTCGACGGCGTAAACGCGTTTACGTGACGTGTCGATGATAATCCGCGACCGGCACTGTAAGGATTCGGGAAAGCAAGGAACCAACTGATGGGCGAGCAGCGGATTGAGCGCAGCGACCGCGACTACCCAGCGATCCGTCCGGATCGCTGGGCTATGGCTGCGGCTGACTGCCTCCACGCGCTGGGTGATCTGGCCAGCCTCCGCCATCGGCGTCCGCCGACTTAAGGCCCGGCGCCATACTTTTGAGTTTCTGGTGAGTTGGTCTTCGCCATTTGCCGGAGCCGGAACGCAGCGTAACGGCGCCACCGGATTTCCGGGCCGGTTTACCGGCCACTTCCGCCGGCGCTATAAAAAACGACGGGCCGGTTCGTCTGGAACCGGCCCGTTTGCCTGTGGATTTAGAAGCTCGCCTGAATTCCGCCGAACGGCGGATCATAGCGCTCATCGTTGGCGACACATTGTCGCCGGGAAAACTTACAAACTGAGTGTTTCCGCTTCAGAGCCATGCGCCCGAAACATAGCGGCGCCTGGACATCCCGGTACGCCGGGACCACGGTGATTTACCGTCCGCCCGCCCGCTGGGCTTGGAAGCAATCACGACAATAAACCGGCCGATTTCCGGACGGCTTGAACGGAACTTCCGTGGGCTTCCCGCAGGAAGCGCACGTGGCGGGGAACATTTGACGGGGGCCGGAGGAGAATCCGCGACCGCCTCCACCGGACGACCTGCCGCCGGACGAGAAACCCCGTCCGCCGCCCTGGCCGCCCTCGCCCTGCTGGCTCTTGCGAGTCTCCCGGCAGGTCTTGCAACGTTTGGGCTCATTGGTAAAGCCTCGTTCCGCGAACCGTTGCTGTTCATCCGCAGTGAACGTGAACTCCGCGCCGCAATCGACGCATACGATGGTTTTGTCTTCATAAGACATACTAGTGCTCCCTGGTATTGAACCAGAATGGGGTGAGACAATCGATGGGCGGTGCGGGAATGGCTTCGGCCAACCTCGAACTCGGGCGCTACAGCCCACAGGCAAAGTAATTATAACGGGGGTGACGGCAATAGC
This sequence comes from Acidobacteriota bacterium, assembly GCA_021804195.1. The sequence goes on along the minus strand of JAJZKJ010000239.1, from coordinate 2,155 downwards.
AAGCCCCTTTTTTTAATTTTTTTTTGGGGGGGGGCTGATCCGGCTTTATCCACTGCAGCCGAAACGGCATTTCGTCTGATCCAGCCAGGCGATAACCACGGCCTGATTGACGTAAAAATAGAGGCTGTTGCACTGGCGCCGGCACTGGACAAGGTTCGCCCGCCGAAGCATTTTCAAATGGTGCGAGACCGTCGGCTGGGTCAGGCCCAGTTCCTCGGCCAGTTCCACAACATTATACATGTCGCGGCAAATAGCCTCGCGCGGAAGCATCTGCATGATGCGCAGCCGCGTGGGTTCGCCCAAGGCGGCGAAAATCAGGGCAAATTGGCGGTCGTTGCGGATCAGGCGCCTGTGTCCGCCAACCCGTTTGTCCCGCCGTCCGGCCATGATCGCTCCAATCCTCAGGCGGATCCGCCCGCCAGCGGCGGCAGCGTAAAGCTCTTGACCACCTCGATCCCCGGATCTTTACGCAGATCCGCCAGGCACTGGGGACTCGGCGGCGTATCGAGCTTGAGAAGCATCAGGGCCTTGTCGCCCTTGCGGCTGATGGTCATGTCGGCGATGTTGATGTTGAGCCGGCCGAACGTATTGCCGACGAATCCGATCACACCGGGGCGATCCCTGTTGACGATCAGCGTCATGGGACCCTCCGGAACCATATCCATCCAGTAGCCCTTGATGGCCAGAACGCGCGGCAGATGATCGGCGAACACGGTCCCGATCATGGTGTGCCGGGCGTCGCCTTCGGTTATTTCCAGTTCAATGCTGTGCTGGATCGCCCGCTGCATGGCCTGGCCGATCGTTTCCTGGCGAATGGTGATGCCGCGTTGTTCGGCCAGATGCAGCACGTTGACCACGTTGGGCGTTTCGGCGATATGCGCCTTGAGCAGCTCGATCACCGCCAGCCGCTGCAGGGTTGCGGCGACGCGTTTGGGCGGTTCGCCGTTGGTTCGCAAGGTAATGGAATCGAAGCCTTTCTCGGCAATGGCGCCAAGAATAACACCCATGCGGCGCGCCAAGTCGGCGTAAGCCTTTTCCAGCCCGGAAAGATTCAGATCAATTCCGCCGGCGTTGACCGCGCCTTGAATCCCCCGCCCGCGCAAGTACAGCAGCAATTCCGTTACCGCATCAAGCGAGACGGCTTTCTGCGCCTCATGGGTGCTTGCGCCCAGGTGCGGTGTAAGCAATACCTTTTCGGCCAGACTCAAAAGCGGATGATCTCCAGGCGGCGGTTCTTTTTCATATACGTCGAGGGCGGCGCCGGCCACCTGACCCGATTGGATGGCCTGGGCCAAAGCGATCTCGTCAATGACGCCTCCACGGGAACAGTTGATGAAGCGCACTCCCCGGCGGCACCGCGCTAGGCGATCGGCGCTGATAAGCCCCCGCGTCTTATCTCCGGGAACATGCAGAGTGATGTAGTCGCACTGTTCCAGAAAGGCATCAAGGTCCTTGATCATCGCCACCTGGCCGTCGAGGGCCGTTTCAGCGAAAAAAAACGGATCATGGGCGAGGACCTTCATTTCCAGGCCCAGCGCGCGGCGGGCCACGGCGCGGCCAATCCGGCCAAAGCCGATAATGCCGAGTGTTTTGCCCGCCAACTGGGTTCCCATGAACCGGTTTCGTTCCCATAGTCCCGCGCGAACATGGGCGTCGGCGGCGGCGAGTTTGCGCGACAACGCCATCATGAGGGCCACGGTGTGTTCGGCGGTGGTTATGGTGTTGGCGTCGGGTGTGTTCATGACCAGCACGCCGGCGCGGGTCGCGGCTTCCACGTCCACGTTATCAACGCCTACGCCGGCGCGGGCGATCGCCTTGAGCCGCCCCGGATTGGCCAGTTCCGCCGCGGTGATCTTGACGCCGCTGCGGATGATCACGCCGTCGTGTCGGCCGACAACTCCCGCCAACTCACCAGGATTCCACTGGGGATGGTTGGTTAGTTCCACGTCCGGCTGCCGCGCAAGCTCCGCCAGACCTTCTTCGGCAATTTTGTCAGCCACCAGAATCTTGAACATCGCATCGCGCCCGCTGAAAAATCTACAGTCCTGTCCGCCGCCGTAACCGTTCACGGCGGCGCAAAAAACGGCCGCGGGATTGCGATCCTCGCGGCTGCCCCATGGTCGCCCCCCCCCCCCCCCCCCCCCCCGGGCGGCAA
>JAJZKJ010000238.1 GCA_021804195.1 Acidobacteriota bacterium | reverse complement strand
GCCCGAAAGCAGGGCGGGAGCTATGCCCTGGCGGCGCGCCTCGGCGATATAAAAGGCCAGCAGAATGGCGGCCGTGGCATTGATCGTCATCGAGCTGGAGATGCGATCGAGCGGCAATTCCTGCAAAAGAAGCCGCATGTCTTCACGGCTGGCGATGGCCACGCCCACCTTGCCTACCTCGCCCGCGGCCAGCGGGGCGTCGCTGTCGAGGCCGATCTGAGTGGGCAGATCGAAGGCGATGGAAAGCCCGGTCTGACCCGACTGCAGTAAATAGCGGTAACGGAGGTTGGATTCTTCGGCGGTAGCGTAGCCGGCATACTGGCGCATGGTCCAGGGCCGGGCGCGGTACATTGCGGGATGAATGCCGCGGGTAAAGGGGAATTCACCGGGATCGGCGAGATCGCGGTTGTAGTCCAGGCCGGCGATGTCCCGGGGCCGGGCGCAGGAAGCGGAATCTTCCGGTTCATGCTTCGAGCGGGATGAAAATGGCGGGGTTGCGTCGCCCATGGTGAACCCCCGATTATTTTCCTTTCCGGCGCAAGGCCGCCGATTTAAACCAGGAACTGAGGCCGAAGTAAGCGAAAAGCAAGCCGATGCCCATCTGCAGAAATGCCATGCGCTCGCCGGCGATGCCGATGCTCGGCGGCAAATGCCGCCAGACGGTCAGGCCGTGCCAGCCGAAGGCCAGGGCAAAGGCGAGAAAAAGCACGCCTCCGATCTGATAGCCAAGCAGCCGCAGCGCCAGCGAAATATGAGCCGTGAACTGGCGGAAAAGGCGCTTGCCCGCGCCCAGCTTGACCGGCGCCGTAGCCGCGATGCGGCTGGAAGCTAGGGAGCGACCGGCGGCCTGGCCGGCCGCGGCGGCTTTTTCACGCAGCGCGGGATCGCCGGCGGCGCGGCGGGCGGCGTTGAACAATTTGCCGGCGGCGCGGCCCAATTGCCCGCCGGTGGATAAGGGTTCGGCCATCGCTGTTAGTTTATCAATGCCAAGGCGAAGGGATCAGCTTCGCATAGCGGCGTTGGAATCCGCATGGCGGGGCCGCTTTTTTTGCTTCGCCATTCCAGCGTTTGGCCAGTGAGAGGCAGTGCCAAGGCCTAAAAATTCCACGACTAGGCGAGAACACAATTTCGTGCTGCAATAACAGCGTGGAGAGCAGCGAAGCCAATCCGGCCGCGAACCGTTCCGCCCGCATCCTGCTGGCCGACGACAGCCCGCAGGCGCAGCGCATGGGCGTGCGCATCCTGACCAGTCTGGGCCATGAAGTCATGGCCGTGAGCAACGGCGCGGCGGCGCTGCAGGCGCTGGAGCAGGAGCATTATGACGTATTGATCGCGGACGTGACGATGCCGGGGCTTTCCGGGCTGGAGTTGTGCGAGATGCGGCTGAGGAAAGCCGAGTGGCGGGCCATCCCCGCGATTCTGGCGCTGGCCGCCTTTGAGCAACTGGAGCCGGGCGCATCGGAGCGGGCGTTTCCGGACGCGGTGGTGCAAAAGCCTTTTGAGGCCAGCGCGCTGGAAGCTCTGATCCAGCGGCTGCTGCAGGCGCCCGCGGCCGCGCTTGCCGCCCCGGCCTGGGAACAACTGCACATACCTCCGCAACGGGAGTGGCGGGTTCAGATTCGCCCGGCGACGGAGGAGGAAAATCAGTTATCCGTTGCCGCAGCCATCGCCCTCTGGCGGGAACAGGAACAACAGGAACGGGCCGCGCGGGAAGCGGCCGCGGCGCAGGCGCAGCCGGCGGCCAAGCCGGATGCGGGGGCCGGCGCCGAAGATCCGATGGGGGCCGCGCTGCGGCAGGTGCTGGGCCGTTATCTGGCGCCGGAGATGGTGGAAAGCGCGTGGCGGGATTATCTGGCGCTGCGCACAGGTAAATAATTCATGATGAAGCAGCCGGCGGCGGCGCGGGGCGGAGGCGCTGACGCCAGGCATAGAGCGCCAGCCCCAGGCCTAAAATGATCGCGGCTCCGCCGAGGGCGCGGCCAAAGTCCGGCCGCGCCAGCAGCATGTATATAAAGCCGGCAATGGCCAGCCAGGCCGGCGCCGGATAGAGCCACATGCGAAACGGGCGCGGGGTTTGCGGCTGCCGGCGCCGCAGCCAGAGCAGACCCGCCGCCTGCAATAAAAATTGCAGCAGCAGCCGCACGACCACCAGCGCGGCAATCACCTCGGTGAGCGAAAACAAACAGCCCAGCATGCCCGCGGCCGCCAGCACCAGCAGCGAGCGCGCGGGAAAGCCGTGGGTTTCGCCGGGCGGCGCGAACAGGCGAAAAAAATTCCCGTCGCGCGCCGCCGCCCAGGGCACGCGCGAATAGCCCAGCAGGAGAGAAAAGATCGAGCCGAAGGCGGTCCACATGATCAGCAGCGCGGCCAGACGTCCGCCCCAGCTTCCCAAGAGCAGGCGCATGAAGACCGCGGCCACGGCCTGGTGCGTGCCCGGATGCGCGGCCGGCGCCAGAAACCAGGCGGCGGGAATCACGCTTAAAATGCCGAAATTCAACAGAATATACAGCCCGGCCACAATGGCAATGGAGCCCAGCACCGCGCGAGGCAGGGTGCGCTCCGGCTGCCGCAATTCGCCGGCCAGAAAGCAGATGTTGTAATAACCCCAATAATCATAGGTCGCAATCAGCAGCGCCGAGGCCAGGGCCGCCCACTTGTCCATATGAATTGCGGGCGGAGGCGCCGGCGCGGCGGCGAGCGCCAAAGGATGCCAGCCCAGCGCATGCGCCAGACCGGCCAGTATCATCATGCCCAGCGCCAGCATGACGCCCAGCCATAGCCAGCGCGCCAGCTTTTCGATGCCGCGGATATTGCGGAACAAGAGAAACAGCGCCAGTAAAACCACGCCCATGGCCACCAGCGTGCCGGCATTGAAGCGCCAGGCGATGCCCAGAAACCGGCCCTGCCAGCCGCCGTGGTGAAGCGCCGGCCAGAGATAGCCGGCATAGCCGGCAAAGCCGATTCCGCCTGAAGCCAGCGACAAGGGCGCGCTGAACAGCACCTGCCAGGCAAATAAAAACGCCAGCGCCATCGGCAGGTCAAAGCCGGAACCCTCCTTCCTCACATCCGCCGGCGCCAGATTGATGATGATGTTGGAATTGATCGGAAGCTCGTAGCCGCAGTTGCGCATCGCCGCCCGCAATCGCTCCCGGCTTTCCCGCACCGCCGCGTCCGGCAGTCCCACCGTGGCGAATAACGGTTGGTCCCGGTGTGTGGGCGAGGTATCGACTTCCACCTCGACCAGATTCGATTCAATGCCGAACACTGAGGCGCTAAGCGTGCGAAAGAGCATGAGTTTTGGCGCGGACTCTTCTACTGCGAATGAACCCGTGCAGATTGTCAATTCCCTCGAATAGGGGGTATTGCAAATTCCTGATTTGGGAATTGCTTTCACGCCTGAAAGTAAAAACGGCTGCGCCGCAAAAAAAAACAGCCCCTGCGCGCAGGGGCTGTGGATGAATGAATTCAGTTTAATTTTTCGTGTTTTACGAAACCGGTGCTTTGCGCCGGCGTGGCGTTTTGGGCGCGCCCGGAGCTTTGGGCTTCCGGCCGCGGCGCTTGACGTGATTTCCCGCTTCGGCGACCACGGCCTCCGCCAGACTGAGGCTTTCTTCCTCGGCCGTGGGCGGTGCATCGGGCGAACGGCGGTAAAAGCCCAGCACGGCAATCTGCGAATCTTCTTCCTCATTGCCCTTGCGCGGGCGCTCTTCGACCGCGGCGGCATCGCCGTCATTGCCTCCTTCACCGGGATTTTCCTCCATATCCATATCCGGAGAAGGAATGGTGGTTTCGCCCGTGGCGGAGGGTGGTCCGGGTATAAAGATGCGCAGCGCGCCCTTGCGGTCGCGTTGCAGGCGCAGCAGGTTTTGATTCTGTCCCACCCGCAGCAGATCCACCAGGGATGGATAGCCGTATAGCTGCTCATCAAAGCCGGGCAGTTCGTTGCGCAGCATCTGCTTCAAATTCCGCAGATACAGCGGCCGCGGGTTGGTTCCGCGCAGCGGCGCCAGCACTTTTTCCAGCAGTTGCACCGCTTCCTCCGGCGGACGCTGTGGCTCCAGCGGAACCGGCGGCGGCGCCGGGGGCAAAGATGCGGCGGGCGGATAAACCGGCGCGGGACGCTCATAATAGGCCGGACGTTCACCGTTCTCAACCGCCGTTTCGGCCGGGGCCGTTTCCGCCAGTTCTACTTCAGGCTCTTTTTCCAGCGGCTCAACCACATAGCTGTTGCCCTGGCGTTTCATGGTGACCAGTTGGGCATCGGTCAGCTTCTGCGCGAAGTCGCGGAAGCTGCTGGCGCCGTAATCCCGCTCATTGAAGGTGGAATCGAGCTGGATCAGCGTGCTCTTCAGCAGCCCCAGTTGCGGCTGCACTTCCCGCTCGCCCAGCACCTTCAGGCCGCGATACACCAGCGGCACGGCGCGCTGCAAGGGAAACAGTTCCCGCCGCCGTCCGGAATCGGCTTCGCGCCGCCGGCCCGCCGGCGAGAGGGTCTCGACCAGATTTTCGTAGGCCAGAAATTCCCGGCAGTTGCGCTGCAAAACGCTGCTCGTGAAGGCGCGGCCGCCCACCACGAATACCGCCTTGTTGTACTGCTTCAGCTTTTCCACCAGCGCGATGAAGTCGCTGTCCCCGCCCACGATCACAAAAGCGCTGATGTGCGGGTGTTTAATCGCCATTTCCAGGGCATCCAGCGCCAGGTTGATGTCGGCGCCATTTTTATCCCCCCCGCGGCGTCAG
>JAJZKJ010000237.1 GCA_021804195.1 Acidobacteriota bacterium | reverse complement strand
GGGCAAGGGAACCACGTTTCGCGTGGTGCTGCCGCGGGTGGGCGGGGGCAGCGGTCCGGCCGGCGTCGGCGGCGCTGCCACGATGGCCCTGGAGCAGGCTACAATGGCCATGGAGGGCCAGGAGATGCCGGAGATGGTGGAAAATCAGCCGCCCGAACCAGCGCCACCGCCGGACTCGGAGCCGGGGCGGTAACCAGGGGTTCGGCGGGACAACCGCGGAGAAATTAAAATGCAGCCGCATCGCGGAACAATTTTGCTCACGGAAGATGACGCCAGCGTCCTTTCCGCATTGGCGCTGGTGCTGGAGCAGGCGGGCTATCGGGTGCTCAAGGCGGCCAATGGCCGCGATGCGTTATTGATGTTGTCCGGGCAGGTGCAACTGTTGATCACGGATTTGTGGATGCCCAACATGGATGGCCTGGCCCTGCTGGAAGAGGTCCGCCGCGCCTTTCCGCGGTTGGAAGTGGTGATGATTACGGGCAATGCCACGGTGGCCTCGGCGGTGCAGGCGATGAAGGCCGGAGCATTTGATTATCTCACCAAGCCGTTCACCCCGCCGGATTTGCTCGATGTGGTCGAGCGGGCGATAGAGCACGGACGGTTGTACCGCGATATCAGCCAATGGAGCCGGGAAGAAGACGCCGGAGAAAATATCGAAAATCTGATCGGCAATTCCGCGGCCATGCGGGAAATATCCCGTACCATTCGCCGGGTGGCGCCGTTTAAAAGCACGGTGCTGGTGGATGGCCAAAGCGGCACGGGTAAGGAAATGGTGGTGCGGGCGATTCACCAGCTTTCGCCGCGCCGGGACAAACCCTTTGTGGCCATCAACTGCGCCGCGGTGCCGGGGGCGCTGATGGAAAGTGAACTCTTCGGCCATGAACGCGGGGCGTTTACCGGGGCCGATTACCGCACCACGGGCTATTTTGAAGCGGCCACCGGCGGAACGCTGTTTATCGACGAAGTGGCGGAAATGGATCCGCCCGTACAGGCCAAGCTGCTGCGGGTGCTGGAGACGGGTCTGGTAACGCCGGTGGGGTCCACCCGCGAGAAGGCCATTGACGTGCGGGTGTTGGCGGCGACCAATTCCGACCTGGAGGCGGCGGTGGAAAGCAGACGTTTTCGGGCGGATTTATTTTATCGGCTCAATGTGGTGCGCATTCACCTGCCGCCGCTGCACCAGCGCCGCGAAGACATTCCCCTGTTGGTGGGAATTTTGCTCCAGCGCCTGTGCGAGGAAAATGGCCTGCCGATGCCGCGCGTGGATCCCGATTTAATCAGCGCCCTGCAAAATTATTCCTGGCCGGGCAATGTGCGGGAACTGCGCAACGTGCTGGAAAATCTGCTCATTGTGGGGCCTCGTGAGGTGCTGCGCGTGGAAGACCTGCCCAAAAACATCCGGGTGCCGGCGGAATCGGGGTTGCCGCCGGCCGGCTTGGCCCTGGAACTCGCCGAGCGCCAGGCGATTGAGCAATACCTCCGGCAGTATCAGGGTGACCGGACCCAGGTGGCCATAGCGCTGCGCATCAGTACGCGCACGCTCTATCGCAAGATGGCCCGCTACGGGCTAAGCTGAAAGCCCCACGCGGGGCCTAAGGCGGGCGGTTCATTGGATGGGCTGCGCCCCGGACTCCTGCACCCGCTGGTAAACCCACGCCGCCGCCAATTCCGCCCGCCCGCAAGCCGGACATTCCAGCCACGGCTGCTTCTCGCCTGCAATGACCAGCATCGCTATTCCCAGCCACGCCGAGCCAAACGCGCCGATCACCACGCCGAAAGCCAGGTTTGAGAAACATGCGGCTTGGAATTCCGCAGCACGGCAGCCCAGCGCAAGCCTATCACGCCGTGGCCGCCAAAGGGCGGGGTTGAACGGTTCTTGCCGCCCACAGAGCTACAATTTCAATTTCCGGCGATAAAAGTCGATGGTTCTCCGCAGGCCCTCCCGGCGGGGAATGGTGGGGGACCAATGCAGTTTTTCTTTGGCCAGAGTGATGTCCGGGCAGCGTTGCCGCGGATCGTCCGGCGGCAAGGGCGTGTGGATGATGGGACTTTTGGAGCCGCACAACTCGCGGATTTCCTGGGCCAATTCCAGCATGGTGGTTTCTTCCGGATTGCCGATGTTGACCGGCCCATGATACCCCTGGGATTCCATCAGCAGCAAAAACCCGCGGATTTCATCTTCCACATAGCAGAGCGAACGGGTCTGTCGGCCGTCACCCTGCACGGTCAGCGGCTGGTTGGTCAGGCTTTCTTTGATAAACGCCACCACGACCCGGCCGTCATCCAGAGCCAGACGCGGGCCATAAGTGTTGAAAATGCGCACCAGGCGGGTATCCACGCCGCGCTCGCGGTGATAGGCCATGGCGGCGGCTTCCATGAACCGTTTGCTTTCATCATACATGCTGCGCATGCCCACGGGGTTGACGTGTCCCCAGTAGGTTTCCCGTTGCGGATGTTCCAGGGGATCACCGTAACATTCACTGGTGGAAGCCATGAAAATTCTGGCCCCGGTTTTTTCCGCCAGTTCCAGCAGGCTGATGGTGGCTAGAGAATTTATTTTCAGGGTCGTCACCTGATGCCGTACGTAACCGACGGGGCTGGCGGGGCTGGCCAGATGATAAATCCGGGTGAACGGATGGTGGGTGATGGCGGCCGGCAGGCCCATGGTCAGGTCATGCTCAATGAGCCGAAAGTGCGGGTGGTCGTGCAAATGGGCGAGATTGTCGCGCGAGCCGGTAATCAGCGAATCCACCCCGGTGACTTCGCAGCCGAGTTCCAGCAGAGCATCGGTCAGGTGGGAACCCAAAAAACCGGCGGCTCCGGTGACTAAAACGCCACCCGGCGGACATTTGAAACTCGGCGGTAAATCCAGCGGCATGAAACCTTCACTTTCTGTGCAAAACGGCGGCGACGATCTTTTTTAGCCGGCGGCGCGCTCCAGCCGCCCCCGCCGGTGACCCGCCGGTGCGAGCCGCAGACTATATTATCCGCCCGTATAAAATCGGGTAAGTGTGCGGTCCGGGTTTAATGATATCGGCCGGGATTATCGGCGAGAACGGCCGGGCCGGCGGCGGATCGGGCCAGGCTTACAGGTCAAAGCCGGCAGGCCCCAAAGGCGGCAAACGGGCCATTTTTGTGGAGAATGTCGAGCTTTACAAAGCCCACATCCGACAAAAGTTGAATTTGCCAGAGCAGAGGTTTGGGGGTGTCTTCCGCAGCCACGTAGGCCAAGACCGCATCGCGGTATTTTTGCCCCGCTTCACCGCCGCCCTTGAGTTGCACCAGGTGTTCACCAAAACGCTGCTCAATGAGGTGGTCAATGGCCGGGGTGGATTGCTCGATATAGTCAAAAATCCAAAAGGAACCGCCGGGCCTCAGCCACGTGAACACCGCGGAAAATACCTGCCGCCACTGCTCATCCGTGCGCAAATGGTGGAGCACCGCCGCGGCCAGCACAATATCGAAACTCTCTGGGGCGAAGCTCGCGGAGCGGACATCGGCTTGCAAGGTTGTGAGGCGGCCGTTGGTGGCGGCGGCCACGCGCTGCCTGGCTCTATCCAGCATGGGTTGGCTTAGGTCCAGAAGCGTGCAGTTTAAGTTGGGGATGCATTGGAGCATTTTCAGGCTGTAATTGCCCGCCCCGCAGCCGATGTCCAGCAAGTCCCGGGCCTGCGGGGTTACCGCGGCGGCGGCGGAGGTTACCAGCGTCATGCACAGCGGCGCATCCATCGTGGCGGATTGACCGGTTTCCAGATTGCTGAAGCGCTCGACGTCGTTATCAAAGCGCTCTCTTATTTGTTCTACCGTGGATTTCATGGGCTAGGTTCCTTGATGCATCGATCGCGAGTGTATAGCAAGCAAATACCTGCGGCAACCGAAAAAAGGTACCTGACCCCATTTATCGGTTGACAGGTCCGGCGATGAAGTGTATGTTAGTTGGAAAACAATCATATAAAATGGAGATTTTTAATGAATATACTGAAAAATTTAGATGATTTCGGACAAGCCTTGCGCAATCGCCGCCACGAACTCGGCCTGACGTTGGATGTTCTGGCCCAAGCCACGGGTATCAGCAAACCCTATTTATCCAACATTGAAACCGGACGAATATCCGGGCCTCCGTCAGCGGAAAAGCTAACCAGCTTGGCTGCGGCACTGCAACTGGACAAGGCCAACCTGTTGGAGCGGGCGGATTGGCTGCGTATGCCGGATTCCATGCGCAAGTTGCTGCCGGCCGAACTGCCCCGGCGGGCCGACGGGTCCATCAATTTAGATGCCGTATTCCGCGCCTTTGCCCCCAAAACCACGCCGGATCGTGCGGCAGTCGATGTTGCCCAACCACCCCAAGCTCTGCCCGCTACCGGGGCGGATTTACAGGCGGTTCCGCTGGCCCACATTCCGCTGATCAACCGTGTGGCCGCCGGCAAGCCCAGTGAATATACCGATTTGGATTATCCGGTGGGCGTGGCCGACGCTTATTTACCCGCGCCAGCCCCGCCGGTGAATTCCCCCACCTCCGCCCCTGCCCGCACCAGCCCCGCGGAAGATTCGGGCATGTTTGCCTTGCGAATCACCGGCGATTCCATGGAGCCGTTGTACCGGCATGGCGATATTGTGGTGTTTTCCGCCCGTGAAACACCGACGGATGGCGACGATTGTCTGGTGCGGCTGGATGCCCACGAGAATTTTTCCACCACGTTCAAACGGGTGCATTTTCTTGCCGACACCGTGCGTGAACATG
>JAJZKJ010000236.1 GCA_021804195.1 Acidobacteriota bacterium | reverse complement strand
GGTGCTGCTGGAGTTGCTGCTGACCCGCTGGACCCGCAGCTTGCTTTTTGTCGTTCATGCCGGAGATCTTCCCTCGCTCTTGCTCGGCGTCGCCGTCTTGCTGGGGATGGTCGTGTTGGCCAATCTGCCCGCGATCGTGCGGGTGCTGCGCCTCGATCCGGTTCAGGCACTGCGGCAGGAATAGAGGGCGGATTTACCAGCCTTTGATATAGAGCACCTGCGTCACCGCCGCCGCCGCCAGGCAATAAATTCCAAACCAGTGCCAGCGGCCCGCTTCCAGCCAGCTCGACAGCCAGCGCAGCGCCACCATGCCCGCCAGAAACGCGCAAGCCATGCCCAGCAGGCCCGGTTCCAGCACCGCGGCCACATGCAGCGGCGTCATGGCTGTGTGCGCGGCTTTATGCACCCGCCAGAGTTCACGCGCGATGGCCAGGGGCGTGATCGCGACCACCATCGCGAAACTAAACGACTCGATACGCGCGCGCTGGCCGCCTTGCAGCAACCCGCCTGAAATCGTCACCCCCGAGCGCGAAAATCCCCGGAAGGGAATGGCCAGACCCTGCAGTATTCCCATGATCACGGCTTCCCCGCGGCGGATTTCGCGCGGCGATGCCTCCGCTTCCGCCGGCCGCCGCGCCTCCCGCAGGCCGGCCCACAGGATCAGCAGGCCCGCCGCCGCCAGCGCCGGCGCGATCCAGTTGAGTTTATGGAACAGCGCTTCGATGGGCACCGGCCGCCCGCCCTGGCTGAGAATATGCTCCACCAGCAGAATGACAGGATACCCCACCGCGCCCGACAACAGAGAGGCCAGAAAAATCAGTTTGAAAAAACTCCAGAACCGGGCCCATGACGACAGAAACTGGTCCACCCATTGCCGCCAGAAATAGACGATCACGGCAAACATCGTGCCCGTGTGCAGCAGCACCAGCAGCAGTGCGTTGGCGGGCGTGGACATGTTTTCGTGCAGCAATTCGGCGGTCACGATCACATGCGCCGAGCTGGAAACCGGAAGCAACTCGGTGAAACCCTGCACGATGGCCAGAATGACGATATGGAGCCAGTTCATGGTGATTTCCTGACGAAGGGAAATGCATGCGGCGAAGCGCGGCCGCCGAAGCTAGATTAATTCAGGGAGGGTGTGGGCGGACAAAGTTTTTATAAATGTTTCAAGCCCACCGGCATTTGTTGACTGAGCCGGAAGTTTAAAAACGCGGCTTCGCCCGCCCAATCGGAGCCTGGATACAGGGTCTCGATCCTGCGAATCCATTTTTCCGCCTTCCTGCGGTAATGATTGGCGCGGTTCAGCTTTTGCCTGCGTCCTGGCCGGCTGTAGGCGGTGACGGCCACGGCGTAATGCCAGGCCGTCTGATATGCGGCGGCCGCGGCCCTTGGCCCGGTTTTATAGTTTTGGTAATAATCGCGGTAAACGTGGCCTTCTTTCACAATGCAATGGGGGTGGCGTGACCAGTGGTTGCAGTTCAGCTTGCGCTGCAGCAGCAGATAAGCCGCCCGCGCCGCCCAGGGGGTATGGGAATAGTTGCCCCGCACCTTGCGCAGCAGCCGGCCCTTCAGCATGTAATTGTATTTTCCCTGGGGCGTATTGTATTCGCCGCGCTCCAGTTGCCAGGCAATGGCGCCGGCCCGGTACAGGGCCTCGGCCGCCAGCGGGCTGGCGCGAAAATCGTCCCAGACGCGGTAATACAGCAGGGCCGCGTTGCGCGCCGTCTGGCCCTGCAGGGCATAGCGTTCGGCCCGTTTTTCCCGCGCCCGCGCCGCGCCCATCAGGATTTGCGTGGCCTGCGGGTTGTTCAGGGCCAGCAAGCCCTGGTTGCGCATCCAGCCCGAGGCATGCACAAATACGTGCGCGAACTTGCCGCTGTAGCCCAGCACCGCGACTTCCTGCCCGGGCCGCACCATCGCGATCACCGAACTGCTGATTTCGGGGCCCACATACATTTTGGCCGTCACCAGCGCCAGTTCCCGCACCGGATGCGCGGCGCTGGCCGGCAGGGACTGGGCGGCAAGCCGCGCCCCGGCGATGAGCGGGATCAGCAGCCCGAAAACCGGCAATAGACGGGAGCGCGGTGTGGGATGGCACATAGCTTCAGATTTTATACGAAACCCGAATGCGGACCTGCTTTTAGAACGCCTCCCACCGCGCTTCCTGCACGCTTTCATGATCACGAAACCATGCCGGCCTGCCTGCCGCGTCCCTTACAATGAATACTGTGTCCAACTCTGTGCAACTGATCCCGCTTGGCGGCCTGGGCGAATTTGGCATGAACATGATGGCGCTGCGCTACGGCGGCGACATGGTGGTCATTGACTGCGGACTGATGTTTCCCGAGCCGGAGCTGCCCGGTGTGGATATCGTGGTTCCCGATCTCGCCTGGCTGCTGCGCCACCGCGAGCAGGTGCGGGCGGTTTTGTTGACCCACGCCCACGAAGATCACATCGGCGCCTTGCCCTATCTGCTCGATCAGATTCCCGTTCCGTTGTATGGCTCCGAGTTCACGCTGGCCCTGGTCGAGTCCCGCCTGCGCGAATACGGCATGCAGGATGAAATCGAGCGGCGTGTCGTTCGCCCCGGCGAACCCTTTACCCTGGGGCCGTTCCAGATCGAGTTCATTCACGTCACCCACAGCATCGTCGGCGCCTGCGCCATCGCCATCACCACTCCCGCCGGGGTGGTCATCCATACCGGCGATTTCAAAATTGATCCCAGCCCCACCGACAATCTTTCCTTCGATCTGCATAAGTTCGCCGATTACGGCGCCCGCGGCGTGCTGGCCCTGCTATCCGATAGCACCAACGTCGAGCGCCGCGGCCATACCGGCAGCGAATTGGCGGTGCGCGACCGGTTTGATGAAATATTCGCCACCGCTTCCGGCCGCATCGTCATCTGCTGCTTCACCAGCTCCATTCATCGCATTCAGCTCGCCGTCGAGCTGGCCGAGGAATACGCCCGCCGGGTTTGTTTCATCGGCCGCAGCATGGAGAACAATACCGAAATTGCCCATCGTCTCGGCTTTCTCCGCATTCCCGACCGCATGCTGATCCGGCAGCAGGAACTGCGCGGCTTTCCCCGCGAGGCGACTTGCGTGGTCATCGCCGGCAGCCAGGCCGAACCCATGTCGGCGCTGGCCCGGGTCGCCGTGCGCAACCATAAGCACCTCGAGCTGGCGGCCGGCGATACCGTGGTGCTTTCTTCGCGCATGATCCCGGGCAATGAAAAAGCCATTTTCCGCATGATCAACCACCTCTTCAAGCTGGGTGCGCAGGTTATCTACCCGGGCGGAGACGGCCCTCCGGTGCACGTTTCCGGCCACGCCAGCCAGGAAGAGCTCAAGCTGCTGATCAATCTCGTCCGCCCGCGCCACTTCATTCCCGTGCATGGAGAATTCCGCCAGCTCTCGCTGCACGCCCAGCTTGCCCGCAGCCTGCGCATTCCCGGACTGGAGGCGCATCTCATCGAAGACGGAGCCATTCTTGAGCTCGATGCCCGCGGCGCGCGCCATGCCGGCTCGGTTCCCGTGGGCAAGGTGCTGATTGACTCCGGCTCGGGAGATGAAATCGCCGAGGAGCGCGTGGTGCGCGACCGCCGCCATCTCGCCGAAGATGGCATCGTGCTGCCCGTGGTGGCCATCAGCCGCGCCACCGGCCAGATACAGAATGAACCCCAGATCATCACCAGCGGTTTCATCGGCGAATTGCCCGGTGACGGCCTGATGGCCGGCGCCCAGGATGTCGTGCGCCGCACCGTGCAGCAGTCCAATCTGGAAGAGCGCGAAGACCAGACCGTGATCAAGGAAAAAATCCGCATCGAACTGCGGCGCTACCTGCAAAAGGAAACCCGCAAGCGGCCTATGATCCTGCCCGTCATACTGGAGGTTTGATCAGCTTTCACTCGGCGCGTGCCATTCACCGCGTGCTTGTGGCGTCCACGGCCGGGTCGCGTTTGAATCTCTTATACCATCGTGGATATGGCCGCTTCCGTTCCATCCCGCCTGGGCAGCCCTTTATGCCACAATTCGCACCTCCTGCGCTGGGTGGAAAAAGTTTCTGATCTCACCCAGCCCGATCATATTCACTGGGTGGACGGCTCGGCCGACGAAAATCAGCGCCTGCTGGATGCCATGGTGCGGTCCGGCAGCCTGACCCGGCTCAACCCCGAGCTCTGGCCCGGCTGCTACTATGCCCGCACCGATGCCGGCGATGTGGCCCGCCTGGAAGACCGTACTTTCATCTGTTCGCTTTCCAGGGATGCCGCCGGTCCCACCAACCATTGGGCCGAGCCCTACGCCATGCGCGGCCGCCTGCGCCAGCTTTTTGCCGGGTGCATGCGCGGCCGCACGCTCTATGTGCTGCCCTTCAGCCTGGGGCCGCTGGCTTCGCCCTTTTCGCGCATCGGCGTCCAGCTCACCGATTCGCCTTACGTCGTGGTCAGCATGCGGATCATGGCCCGCATCGGACGCGAGGTCTTTGCCGAAATTGATAAAAACACCCGCCGCGTGGTGGCTTGCCTGCACAGCCTGGGCGCGCCGCTCGCTCCCGGCCAGGCCGATGTCGCCTGGCCTTCGAATCCGGAAAAATACATCGTGCATTTTCCCGAGTCCCGTGAAATCTGGTCCTACGGGTCGGGCTATGGCGGCAACGCCCTGTTGAGCAAAAAATGTTTCGGCTTGCGTCTGGCCTCGACCATGGCCCGCGATGAAGGCTGGATGGCCGAGCACATGCTGATCCTCGGCGTCGAAGACCCGCAGGGCGAAAAAACCTACGTC
>JAJZKJ010000235.1 GCA_021804195.1 Acidobacteriota bacterium | reverse complement strand
ATCTGCTCGTTGGAACCATTCTCTGTGACAACTAACTTCAATTTATCTGACTGAGGCTTTCGCCATGCGGGTAGGACGATACTTAACAGAAAACGGAGTGATGCCGTTTTTGGCGAACGGGGATGGAATCGTACCTTGGAGCCAGATGGCGGCCGTGCTTTCCGGCGAGTTGCGGGAACTGCTGTTGGAAGCGGTGCGTTCGGGCGCCAATGAGCCTTTTTGCGCGGCGCTATCGGGCCTGGCTGCGCTGCCACCGGATTTTCGGCTCCCGCGCGGGCTGCCGCTGCCAATGCAGCTGGAGCCGCCCGTCATACCGCGCAATATAATCTGCGTGGGCCTGAACTACCGTGATCATGCGGCGGAATCTGCTGCCGCCATACCCGAGGCTCCCCTGCTATTTGCTAAAGCCGTGAGCGCACTGTCCGGCCATGGCCAGGCGATTCGGCTGCCGCCGGGCAGTTCCCAGGTGGACTATGAAGCGGAATTGGCCGTTATTGTGGGCCGCAAATGCCGGGCAGTTACGGCCGCGCGGGCGCTGGCATATGTGGCCGGTTATGCTTGCGCCAATGACGTCAGCGCGCGCGATTTTCAGTTCCATGATGGGCAGTGGTTCCGCGGGAAGAGCGCCGATACTTTTGGGCCATTGGGGCCTTGGCTGGTGACGCCCGACGCGGTGGGTGATCCGCAGGCGATTGATATCCAATTGCGGCTCAACGGCGAGTTGCTGCAGAACTCCAATACCCGGCATATGATTTTTCCCATTGCTCGCATTATCGAATACATTTCCCAAACCATGACCCTGCAGGCTGGAGATGTCATTATGACGGGAACGCCGCCGGGTGTGGGATTCGCCCGCAAGCCGCCCATCAATTTACGGGCTGGCGATTGCGTGGAGGTCGAAATTGCCCAGGTGGGCCATCTGCGGAATCCGGTAATTGCTTGACCATCGCCTTATGCAACGGCCCTCGGAAACCGATTATCAGCGAGTCGGCGCGCGCTTGGCGGAGCGGCTGGGTGCGGAGGCGGTGCTGCGGGATCCGCTGAGCCGCACCCTGTATGAATATGACGGCGGCGTGGATCAGGCGCGGCCCGACTTGGTCGTATTCCCCGGCACGCGCGAGCAAGTGCAGGAGGTGGTGCGCCTGGCTGCGGCCGAGCGCATGCCGCTGATTCCGCGGGGCGCGGGCACGGGGCTGAGCGGGGGAGCACTGGCGCGCCAGGGCGGGATCGTGCTTTGCCTCAACCGCATGAACCACATTCTCGAATTGGATTGGGAAAATGGGCGGGCGGTCGTAGAACCTGGCGTGATCAATCTGGATTTGACCGAAGCCGTGCGGCCGCACGGTTTTGCTTTCGCGCCCGATCCTTCCAGCCAGGCGGCTTGCACGATCGGGGGCAACGTGGCGGAAAACAGCGGCGGGCCGCATACGCTGGCTTACGGCGTAACCGTCAACCACGTTACCGGGCTGGAAACGGTGCTGGCCGATGGACGTTTCGTGCAGACCGGCGGATGGGCGCTGGATTCGCCGGGGTATGATCTCACTGGCGTGCTGGTCGGTTCAGAGGGCACGCTGGCCATCGTGACCGCGATCACCGTCAAGCTGACGCGGCTGCCGGAGGCGGTGCGCACGCTGCTGGCCATCTATGCCCGGATCGAGGATGCCGCGGAATCCATCACCGCCATCACGGCCGCGGGCATTACCCCGGCCGCGCTGGAGATGCTCGACGGCTTCACCTTGCGGGCGGTGGAGGCCTATGTGCATGCCGGCTATCCGCTCGACTCGGCCGCAGTGCTGCTGATCGAAGTCGAGGGACTGGGCGAGGAAGTGGAAGATCAACAAGCGCGCGTGCGGGAAATTTGCCTGGCTTGTGGCGCCCGCGAGGCGCGGGTGGCGCGCGATGCGGGCGAGCGTGCCCGGCTATGGAAAGGGCGGAAGAGCGCTTTTGGCGCGGTCGGCCGCATCAGCCCCAACTATTACGTCATGGACGGAGTGATTCCGCGCACGCGGATCGCCCGTATCTTGCGCGAGATCGAGCGCATTGGCGCCCGCTACGGGCTCCGCATCGGCAACATCTTCCATGCCGGCGACGGCAACCTGCATCCGCTGGTCTTTTATGATGCCCGCCAGCCGGAACAACTGCGGCGGGCATTGGCGGCCAGCCGGGACATTATCCGGCTGTGCATGGATTGTGGCGGCTCCATCTCGGGCGAGCACGGCATCGGCATGGAAAAAGATGAACTCATGCCCTGGATGTTCTCCGCCGCGGATCTGGATTTCATGCGGCAGTTGCAAGGGGCGTTTCATTCCGGCCAGCAATTGAATCCGGGCAAACTGCTGCCGTCCTTCCGCGCTTGTCGCGAAATCCGCGGCCGTGCCGCCTGGCAACCGCTCTCGGACGAATCCGGCAATTCCGGCGAGGTTCGGCCCGCATGACCGCTCAGCCCATTTCCGATCAAGACTGGCGCCGGCTGGAATCCTGCCTCGGCCCAGACCAGGTGTTTCCCGCGCAAAGGCGGGCCCGGGTGGCCGGCCTGGACCAGGCGGTGGCGGTGGTGCGCTGGGCGGGCGAGACCGGGACGCGGCTGCAACCGTTATCGCGGCCCGGCGAGGCGGCCTTCCTGGCCGCGGACAGATCCACGACTCTCGCTCTCGATTGCAGCGGGCTTGCCTCCGTACGCTTTTATGAACCGGGGGATTTGACGGTGGGCGTGGAAGCGGGTATGACCCCGCAACGGCTCAATCAGATGCTTGTCGGACAGGGCCAGTTTCTTCCTCTGGACGCAGCTCGGGCTGCAACCCGCACGCTGGGTGCGGTGCTGGCGGCCCATGCTTCGGGACCCTTGCGCCAGCAGTTCGGCACGGTGCGCGATTTCACGCTCGGCATCGAATTCATCACGGCGGAGGGACAGCTTGTGAAAGGCGGCGGCCAGGTCGTGAAAAATGTTGCCGGCTATGACCTGATGAAGCTGCAGATCGGGGCCCGCGGCAGCCTGGGACTGATTACCGCCGCCAATTTCAAGGTGTTTCCGCTGCCCCGGGAGCCGCGGACGATGCAGTTGGCGTTGTCCGGCTGGGCCGCCGCCGATGCCCTGCGGCATGAGCTGCTGCATTCTGCCTTGCGCCCTCTGGCGGTGGAGTTGGCCAGCCAGTTGCCGCGCGGAGTCCAGGCTTCGGCGGATACTCGTTACTGGGCGGCGGTCCGTTTCAGTGGGCCTCCTTCCGTCCTCCAACGCTATCAGGCCGGGATTGAGTCCATGGCACGGCAGGTTGGCGCCGTAATCGATCCTGGAGCTCATCCTATCCAAGGCACGGAAATAGTTCCGAAAGAATTGGCTGCGGATGCCAGTGTCTGGCGTGATTGGCATCACTGGCTCCAGGCCGATGCTCCGATCCTGATGATGTCGGCGCCTCCCGGGCAGGCGCTTTCCGTATTAGCCGGGCTGGCTGATGCCGCCGATGCCTCGGGATACCAATTACATTTTGTCGGCCGATTGCTGCAAGGGGTATATGAGTTGCAGTCAGTCCCCGCGCCGGAAGCCGCGACCTTGCAAGCTTGGCGTGCCTTGGCATCCCGGATTTCACCTCAGGCTTGGCTGACCATAGCCTATCGCGGCCGCGGCGCAGGCTGGAGCGCCGCAGATCGCTGGGGCGGCCTGGCGAATGACCCCAACCTCATGCGGCAGCTTAAAAGGACGTATGACCCGATGGGCATTTTTCCCGATCCATTTGGTTTGCTCGGTTAAGCCCTCTCGTTATCACACTCATGCCTTCGACCCCACATCTCCCTGTTGCCCCGCCAGCTTCCGGATTTCATTCTCCCGACCGGCCGCGCTGGGAAGATTACGCCCGCTGCGTGCACTGTGGCCTGTGCCTGAACGCCTGTCCCACCTTTCGGGTGCTGGGTGAAGAGATGGACTCGCCGCGCGGCCGCATCTACCAGATTGCCCAGGCCGATGCCGGCCGTCTGCCGCTGGAAGGCGCCATGCAGCTGCATCTGGACCGCTGTCTCGATTGCCGGGCTTGTGAAACCGCCTGTCCCTCCGGCGTGGAATACGGCAAGATCCTGGAAGCCGCGCGGGCTGAGCTGGAAAGCCAACGCCCCCGCCCGGCGTGGGTACGATGGCTGCGCCGACACGCCTTTGGACAGGTCATGCCCAGTCCCGGCTGGCTGCGGTTCTATGCGCGCTGGCTCTGGCTGTATCAGCGCAGCGGCATGCAGTCCCTGGCCCGCGCCTCGGGCCTGTTGCGCTCCCTGGGGCTGGCCGGGGCCGAAAGCCTGGCGCCCGCGATTTCCAATCGTTTTTTTTACTCCGCCTGGGGGCGCCCCTTCCCGGCATTCGGGTCCCAGCGCGCCCGGGTGGGGATGCTCGCTGGCTGCATACAGAATGTTGCCTTTGCCGGCATGAATCGCGCCACCCTGCGGGTATTGCAGCACAATGGCTGTGCCGTAACGATTCCCGCCGCGCAAACCTGCTGCGGCGCCCTGCACGTGCATGCGGGCCGCCGGGACGAAGCACGCCGGCTGGCGCGGCAAAATATCGCGGCCTTCGAGGCGTTGCCCTGCGACGCCATCATCTCTAACAGCGCCGGCTGCGGCGCGGCGCTGAAGGAATATCCCGAGTTATTGGCCGGCGATCCCGCCTGGCAAGCGCGCGCCGCCGCCTTTGCCGCCCGGCTGCGCGACGTCACCGAGTTTCTGGCGGAACTGGGCCTGCGCCAGGAGGGCCTGCAACCGTTGGCGCTCACCGTGACTTACCAGGACCCCTGCCATCTGGCGCATGGCCAGGGCATC
>JAJZKJ010000234.1 GCA_021804195.1 Acidobacteriota bacterium | reverse complement strand
TGAGGAATTGCTGGCGCCGATTTTAGCGTCGCGATAGAGCTTTTCCACTCCCGCGTCGCGGGTAAAACCCAGGCCGCCCAGAACTTCCACGGCTTGCGAGGCGATATGCTCGGCGGCGCGGGAAGCAAAAAGCTTGGCCATGGCGGCTTCGCGCAGAAAATCCAGGCCCGCATCACGGCGGCGGGCGGCGTTGTAGACCAGCAGGCGGGCGGCTTCCAGCTCGGTATGCATTTCCGCCAACTGAAACCGCACGGCCTGGAATTCCGCGATGGGCTGGCCAAACTGGCGGCGCTGGCGGGCATAGCCGATGGCCGCGGCGAGGGCCCCGGCGGCCAGGCCCAGCATCTGGGCGCCGATGCCGATGCGGCCCTCGTTGAGGGTTTCGATGGCGATTTTATAGCCCTGTCCGGTTTCGCCCAGCAGAGCGGCGTCCGGCACGAAGCAGTTCTGCAGAATCAGCTCGCAGGTGCTGCTGGCGCGGATACCCAATTTATCTTCTTTTTTGCCAACTTCAAGACCCGGAGTGGAGCGCTCGACCAGAAACGCGGTTACGCCGCGGTAGCCGGCGGCGGGGTCGAGCGTGGCAAAAACGATGAACAATCCGGCTTCGAGGGCGTTGGTAATCCACAACTTGCGGCCTTCCAGGCGATAGCCGCCCTGGGCCGGGACGGCGCGAGTGGCGAGGGCAAAGGCGTCACTGCCGGCGCCAGCCTCAGACAGCGCATAGGCGCCGAGATATTTTGTGGCCAGAGCGGGCAAATACCGCTGCTGCTGCTCGGGCGTGGCCCAGCGCAGCAGGGCGCGATTGACGAGCGTGTTTTGCACATCCACGATCACCCCGGCGGCCGGATCCACGCGGGAGAGTTCTTCCACGGTCAGGACGGCATCAAAGAAACTGCCGCCGGCTCCGCCCCAGGCGATGGGAATCTCGATGCCCATGAAGCCGAGCTGAAAAAATTCTGCCAGCAGGGCGGGATCAAAATGCGCGGCCTCGTCCATGGCGCGGACGAGCGGACGGAGCCGGGTTTCCGCAATGCCGCGGACGTTTTGCCGCAGGAGGGCTTCTTCATCGCTCAACTGGGTCAGCGGGGGGTGGGAGGGGGTATCGGCCATCTTAAACTCCTCATTGTATGGGGTATCAAACTAAGCAACACGAAAAAAAGAACAGACGGCTTGAGTGTTGGCTCCTGATGGGCTATAATGCTGGCTTTCCTTCCTCTTTTCGAACCGCCCAGCGGGGGTGGTTGGGAATGTTTGCGATTGAAAACAAAGGCCGAAAAAGCAGCACCAGGTTCTGAAACTTTTTCAGGACTTGAAGCGTCCAATCTGCCGGAATGGAAGCCAAATTGCTCCAGGAAGCGGTGAGGATGAAAATTGCTGGCGGACCCACGGCAAGAAGCGCCGGTTCAACCGTTCCAGCAGCAAGATCGTAAAGAGTTGGGGAGCAAAAATGATGAAGAAAGGAGAAAACGCCATGCCTGCGGTATTGGAAGGATTGAAAGCGAAAATTCATTGCCCGATGTGCACCCGGACAGTGGATGGACTGGCAATTCCGGAAGTACGTCTGGGCCGTTCCCGGCTGCGGGTGATGCCCGGCCAGAAGTGTGTCCGCTGCCATGCATCGCTTGATGCCGGTTATGTGCTGGAATTACTGCCCGAGCCTGCTCCGGTCAGCAAGGGCGGCCGTCGCGCCGCCTGATCCGTCATTATACAATTCATACCCGCGAAGGCCCTTTCAACGCAAGCTGAAAGGGCCTTTGCATTATTTGGAATGCGAAGGGATAAGCTTCGCATAGCTGCGTTGTTTGGCGCTCCGCATTCCTCATGTACATCCATGCATATCCACTCGATCATAAGCATGCCAAATCTCATAATAGAAAGAATGCGAATGTCCTCCACATTGATATTTGATCTCGGGCGCACGCTGGTGGATTTCGATCATGCCGGTTGGGGTGATATGTATCTGACCCACCGGGAGCCCATTCTGAAGCTGGCCCGGGCGTGCGAGCGGGGCGAAATAAGCGCGGAGGCATTTCGCGCCGGCATGGGGAAAATATTACCCTCCCCGCTGGCAGATTTTGACGCCTGGTGGTGCTCAATCTTCGCGGCGGAGCCGCTGGTGGAGGCGAGCTGGCTGCGGGAGTTGAGCCAGCGCCACCGGATGGGGCTGCTATCCAACACCGATCCCATTCATTTCAGCTATATTCGCCGGCAGCATGGGGCATTGCTGGCGCCGTTTGATTTTTTTATTACCTCGTTCGCCACCGGCGCGGCCAAGCCCGCGGCCGCCATATATGAAGCGGCGGAGCGGCAGGCGGAGTGCCCGCCGGAGCGGATTTTATATTTTGACGATATTCCGGAATTCATCGCCGCGGCGCGCGAGCGCGGCTGGCAAGCCGAACTGTTTCAGGGGCAAGCGGCGGCAGAGGCGGCGATCGCACGATGGGAAGCGAGAACCCGCGCGACGGTTAGCTAAATATCAGCGTTGGATGCGGGCCGAACCACCGGCGGCGAGGGCGCGCACCTGTTCGAGCGAGGCCATGGTGGTATCACCGGGAAAGCTGGTGAGCAGGGCGCCATGGGCCCAGCCCAGCCGGAGCGCCGCTTCCGGGCTTTCGCCCGCGAGCAGGCCGTAAAAGAAGCCGGCGGCAAAGCCGTCTCCGCCGCCCACCCGGTCATAGACGTCGAGCTCGGTCACCGGCGCCTGCCAGGTCTGGCCCTGCAGCCAGGCCACGGCGCTCCAGCGATGACGGTTGGCGGAGAACACCTCGCGCAGAGTGGTGGCGACGATCTGAATCTGAGGATGGCGCTGGCGGAGCTGGGCCATCATGGCAAAAAATGCGCTGGGGTCGAGATTGGAGGCGGCGGAGGTTTCCGGCCCCTCCAGTCCCAGACCGAGCTGTAAATCCTCTTCATTGCCCACCAGCACATCCACGTGGCGCACGATGCGGCCGAGGCGTTCGAGAGCCTGGGCGTGGCCGCCGGAGATATTCCACAGCTTGGCGCGGTAGTTCAGGTCAAAAGAGGTGACGGCGCCGGCGTCGTGCGCGGCCCGCATGGCTTCTTCGATGAGCGCGGCGGTGGATTCGGACAAGGCGGCAAAGATGCCGCCGCTGTGAAACCAGCGCACCCCGCCGGAGAAGATTTCTTTCCAGTCAAAGTCACCCGGCCGGAGCTGGGCCGCGGCCTCGTTGGAGCGGTTGTAAAAAACCACGGGCGGGCGCGGACCCTGGCCGCGGTCGCTATAGACGGTGGCCATATTGGGTCCGGTGACGCCGTTGTGGGCAAAATGCCGGTAATAGGGCTGGACTCCCATGGCCCGCACCCGTTCGGCGATGAGATCGCCGATCGGATAGTCCACCATGGCGCTGGCCAGTCCGGTGCGCAGGCGGAAGCAATCGGACAGATTCGCGGCGACGTTGAATTCCCCCCCGCTCACGTGGATCTGACAGGCGTGGGCCTTGGGAAAGGGAACAATGCCGGGATCCAGCCGGTGCACCAGCGCGCCCAGAGCGAGGAAATCGAGACGGGATTGCGCGGCAGGGAGAAGCGAAAGAGAGGAAGACATGAAAGTGGCTCGAATCTTTATTTTATGCCGGGCCAGCCGCGCAGCCGGCGCACATCGCGCAACTGGAGCGGGGCCGAGCTGGTGGTTTTGACCCGGACATGACTGAATTTCCAGCTGCGGGCATGGCGGATGAAGCCGGCCGCGCGGGCCGTCAGACTGAGATGACGAAAGGAAAAATCACGGAGCGGGGCGGCGGCGTAGGCCGCAGCCGCGAAAATGCGTCCGGCGTTGAGGGCGCGCAGGTTGGCGATGCGGACATCGCGGAACTGCGGCAGCCCGCGCCGGGCGGGCAGCACCGGCTGGGTGATGATGCGCCAGTAGAACGGGATATGCTTCCAGCCGGCGGGGAATTTGGCATAGCTGTAGCTGGGGTCCCAATTCATATTGAAGTCGAAGACCGTGCGCACGCCGCGCAGGATCAGGTTGCGAATCTGAATGCCATGAGCCAGCCCGCCGCGGGTATGGGCGGATTTGAATTTGATGCCGGCCGGCACCGGCGCGTAGACCCGCAAGCCGTCCACCAGAATGTCGCGGAAGCCGCCGGAGGTTTCGCTGCCGATGGTGAACCCGGCGGCGCCATCGCGCACCACGCAGTCGCGGATGGTGATGTGGGTGGTGGGGCGGTTGACGCGCAGACCGTCGGCATCGCGGCCGGCCTTGAGGCAGATGGCATCGTCATTGCCGGAAATATCGCAGCGCAGGACGCGGACGCGGGAGGAAGAATCAATGTCAATGCCGTCGGTGCTGGGGCCGCGGCCGCCGATATTGTTGCGGATGGTGAGGTTCGAGACGCGGACATGGCGGGAGTAGCAGACGTGCACCGTCCAGAAACCGGAGCGGATGAGCCGCAGCCCGCTGAAGCGCACCCAATGGGAGCGATAGATCTGCACCAGGCGCGGACGCCGGCAGTCGTAGTCGGAGGCCCAGCGCAGGCCGAGAGGAGTATATTTGCGGCGCAGTTGCCAATAGCGTTTCCACCAATAGTTGCCCTGGCCATCGAGCGCGCCATGACCGTAAATGCGGACCCGGCGCTGGCGATAGACGTTGAGCAGCGCGGCCGGCCATCGCATATCAATGCCGGCGACGCGGGTGGGCAGAATCGGGTAGGCGGCCAGATCATCCACGCCCCGCAAGGTCACGCCCCGGCCGATGTGCAGCCAGGTATGGGAGCGGACAAAAATCGCCCCGGTCAAGTAGATGCCGGGTTGAAACTCGACAATCCCATGGCGGCGCGCCG
>JAJZKJ010000233.1 GCA_021804195.1 Acidobacteriota bacterium | reverse complement strand
CACTTGCCATGATCGCAAAGCTCAAGGGGTCCGTGGTCACATCCGTGAGCGTGAACGGAACCAACTCCAGCGTCAGCCAGGCCATATCAAACCAGTTGTCCGGGCTTTCAAATGGTGCCTGATTGCCGGTAATTTTCCCATTTGGTGTCGCGGGCGGCGTGGTCTTTTTCCTGGCCCCGTTTTTCCTGCGCAGTCCCAGCGCCAATCTACTGATCTGGATGAGCCTGATTTTTCTTTTAGACCCGATCAATTTCCGCCTAGGGCGGCCGAGCATCGTTGGTGACTTGCGCAGCGGCCGCTGGGGCCGGATGCTGGCCTTGATGGCGGGGGGGCTGACCTGCGGCTTCCTGTGGGAGTTCTGGAATTATTGGGCGATCGCGAAATGGACTTACCATCTGCCATTTCTGGGCGTTTGGCAACACTGGCGCTATTTTCAGATGCCGGTCCTGGGTCTGGCCGGTTTTCCCGCCTTTGGCGTAGAAGTCTGGGTGATGTGGCAATTCAGTCTGGTGCTGTTGCATCCCATCGTGGAAGGGGAACGCCGCCGCGACGACGGCGGGGAACACCGAGACTTTTTGGAATGCATCTGACCGAGTGGCGAAACGCCTGGCTTAGCCCTTGTGCACCCAAATCCAACGGCGAGCGGTCGGGTCAAATTGTTGAATCCACGCCCCGACGGGAGCGAATTTAACCCGGAATTGAAAATAAATCGCACCGATCTGCGCCACCGTCGTATCCTGCTGCCGGGCCCGCAACTCATAAAGCCTTTTTCGCCAGCGATTGTCCGAGCGCACAAAGCGCGCGTCGGAGGGGAAGAGTTTTTTCCGCGCCACCATATAACCGGTATGCGCCTCGCCGGTCAGGTGGGCGGCCAGCAGTTGGTGGCAGCGATGGAAATCGGCCCGTAGATGTTCCAATATCACCGGCAGACGGGACGGAGCGACATCCGCAAAAATCACCGGTCCGCGCGGGTTTAGCCGGCCCCGGGGCGCCAGACGCAACGAGCCGGCACCCGGCGCGGATCCGGGGGAAGGATGCGGCGCTGAAGCCGGGTGCGTGGCGGCGGTAGCCTGGGCCTTGGCCGCACCGGCAATGAAGTCCATGTCATTTTGCGCTTGGCGTTGAATCACCAGGGTGAGCTTGCCGTTCAGATTGACGTTGACCTCCAACGGTTTCGGCTGGCTGATCACCACCTCGCTATGGGTGCGGAGGCATCCGCCCACAGCAAGGAGGCCGCCCCAAAGCATACCGGTGCCGATTATTCGCAATCCATTCATCGCAGGTCCTCGCATTATTTCCACATCCCATTTTAACCGAATTCCGGGTTAGCCGCCGGAGAAGCGGCGGGTCAGGGTGAGCAGCCGGCGCAGAGTCAGGTGCCGCACGGGTATTGTCAGGTTCACCCGGCGAAGATCGCCGGGTTTAAACAGAATTTTCTTACCGCCGAGTACGATGACCCGTGGCTTCAAATGCAGCGGATTACCCGGTCCGCGCAGAAAAGCACATTTAAAGGTCATGGTGTCAGCGGCCAGTGAAACCCGCACCTCCTCCCGAGTGAAGGGATAATCGTGCAGATCGTCGGCCATCGCATTGGCCAGCGGCTGGCCATAGGTGCCGGCCAAAACATTTCGCAGCAGCGGCACTTGGTGGAGTTGTAGAAATCCACCCGCCCGCCCAGTCAGTTTGATATTCCCGGTCACCCCACCACGCCAGTTGAAAGCCAGGTGCGCCTGGAGTGTTCCGATCCCGACCACATTGACGCGGCCAGGCGCCAATAAGGCGAAAAGCCGTTGCTGGGAAAAATGAGTTAACACGATGGTCGCGGCACCGCGCCGTGGGGCCAGATCGAATTCACCCGTGACCCGCAGTTGTCCCGTTGCCCAATGCGCCGCACCGCGCGTGATCGTCAAGCGCTGATGACGCAATCGCCAGGCCAGCGCGCCCTGATGAACGACTTGTCGGCTGATTTTTAGCGATGCGAAGGTCAACGCACCGCGGCGTATGGTCAGGTGGGGTGGTTGGCCGGTGCGATGCCAAAAGGCGAGATCGCCATCCAAGGACAGGCGTGTGAAGGCGAACTGGCGCGGACTGGCGGCCGGCCAATCCACCGTCTTTGCGGCGATATGAAAATGTCCCTGGGCTGAGATAATTTGTTGTGGCCCCAGCGTTTTAATCGCGCCGGTGAAGATGATGGTCCCATCGCCAATATGCAACTTTTCCCTGGCCCATGGCAGCGGCGGCGGCAGAGCGCGGATGGCTGGGGCAGCGGCCGAGGCCACGGGGGTATTCAGGCCGGCGATCACGGCAGCGCCGGCCATAAAGCGAGCCGTCAGTTCGTGGACCATAGTGGGGCATGATACCAGAGGCGAATTTGACATGTGTCCCGGACAAGCCTAGTATTCCTGCAAGTTGGCAATACCATCCGGGAGGCGCCGACGTAAGCGCCGCCAGGGAAGCCGGTGCGAAACCGGCGCGGGTCCGCCACTGTAAATGGGCTGGCAGGCTGCTGCAAAAGCCCCGTGGGAATGAGGACGCGGGATTTCGGCCGGAGCCGAGGCGTCCAGAGCGAGCCGTATTGAGCCAAATACGAGCGCGTCTGGACAACGCAGGCTTCGGCAGGAAGACTCGCCCGTATTCTGCGGGAGATTTACCGCAGCCGGCCCGGACGTTTCCAAAGCCACTCGGCTCCGCAAAGCCGGGGAAGGTGAAACGCCCGGGAGAAGAGTGATTTTTTCGGCCCATGAGCCAGGATACCTGCCCGGATGGTTCGGCGATGTTACTCCTCGGAAATCAGGAGGATCATCCGGTGACCAGGACGCTTGATGTCGTCATCGTAGGCCATGGCAGCCCGGAACCGTTGGCGAACGAGCAGTTTGAAAAGCTCACCGCCGCCTATCAAGAACGGCACGCGGACTGGGTTATTCATCATACCTACATTGAACTGGCCGAACCCCTCTTGGAACAGACGCTGCGGAAGGTCGCACAAAGCGGCGGCGAAACCGTGGTTTTACTCCCCTTGATTCTGCTGCGGGCCGGCCACATGAAGCATGACATTCCCGAAGGTCTCAGCAGGATCCGCGCGGCTTTCCCGCACCAGCGTTTCCTGGTCGCGGAGCCGCTGGACGTCGACGCACAGATGGTGGAAATCATTCGTCGGCGGGCCACGGAATGTGGCGTGCCGGCGGGCCGGCCTTTTGTCAACGGCCAGGCGCCGGTGGGGCATGCCCCGCGGAACGAAAGCGTAGTGCGAAAGGCGGAAAACTCAAGTGGAATCGTAAGCACCGCGTTTCATTCCGATGGCGATCGGGATGAAACGGCGAGGCGGGCGGCAACGGCGGCCGGCGGGGTCCCGCCCGCCATTGCGAATGGGTCGAAACCGGGCCATCGGAAACCCATTTCGGACACAGCGGTCATTTTTGTAGGTCGTGGTTGCAGCGACGCCGACGCCAACAGCAATGTCTGCAAACTGGGGCGTCTGCTGGCGGAAGACTGCGGCGGGGTGCCGGTGTTTCCATGTTTCATCGGCGTGACGCGGCCCTCGCTGGAGGAAACGCTCCATCTGGCGGCGCTGACCCGTCCCCGGCACATGGCGATTATTCCATATTTTCTCTTCCATGGCGTGCTGGTGAAACGGATCCATGAACAGATCCGGCAATTCCGCGCGGCCCATCCGGAATTTTCGATCCAGATCGCCCGCCACCTGGATGACGGACAAGGAAATTTATTCGACCTGATGAATAAACGTGTCGCGGCAGCACTGGTGGTCTCGGAGGGTGCCCATGGGCAGCTATCCTGTACCTTGGCCCCGGCGAAGGCGGAGGTGAGTTTCCCGATGTGAGCGGTTTTCAAAAATATGGCCTCGTGTGGGAAATTGAGACCTGCTCAAGCACCGGAATTTATCCTGATGGAAAGCCACCACCGCGCCTCCGCACGCGGATGGAGCTTTTAAGAGCCGCGGTACACCTAGTGCTCTGTTCCACCCCTCATTACAGATGGAACAAAGCCCTAGATCAGGGTTGTGACAGAGGGTTGCGAGATGGCGATAGCACGGCATGGGCGCGTGATCGAAAACCAGGTGTTGAACGCCACCAGCCGGTTGCTGCGCGTGCAGCTGATAGAGGACGGGGGCCCCGAACTCCACGCGGGGCGATATATTATTGTGGATTCGGGGCGGCGTGCCCCCAACGGCAAAATCGTGAAAAGAGCCTATTCCCTAATATCCGTCGATGCTGGCCGCCGGCGGATGGAACTGGCCGTTAAAAGGATCGATGGCGCGGGCGGCTCCGCCTACATGCACCAGCTGGCCGCCGGCGCGGAACTGACGTTCAGCGGGCCGTGGGGACGGTTTTTTGTGCCCCCGGAGTCCGCCTCGCAGCGGATGGATGTGGTCGTGACCGATACCGGGATTACCTGTGCTTTGGGATTGCTGGCCAGCCTGCCCGCCGGTGCGCCGCCCGCGGCGCTACGCTTGGTATGGCTGGCGGCGGGAAGAGATTACTTTCTGGAACCGGAATTCGTGGAGCGCCGGCTCCCGGCAGGCTTGGGCGGTTTTGAGTTCATTGCCTGTGAATCCGTAGGCGATCCCCGGCGCCTCGCCGCGGCCCAACGGGCGCTGGATGGCCGAAGGGATCGGTCCGACCGCCTTTTTCTCGCCGGTGACGGCGCGGTGCTTGGGCCTCTGCGCGACACAGCGCGGAACCATGGCCTGCCGGAAGATCGCATTTATCTGGAGTGCTACTTTAATAATCCGGCAAAAAAAACGGCTTAGCCGCCAAGGTCGCCACTCGCAGCTGCGGGTGGAAACCCGCATCTTTCATACCC
>JAJZKJ010000232.1 GCA_021804195.1 Acidobacteriota bacterium | reverse complement strand
TGGCGGAGATCCCGCCCGGGCCGCCGGTGCGGCAGACGCTGGTGGCGAAAATCCACGCGGATCATTTTCACTCGGGAATAGCGCTGGCGCGGCAGGTGCGGCAGGTTTTCCTCACCACCCCCGGCGTGGTGGATGTGAGCTGGACGGGAGGCGACGCGATTGCCCGCCGGGTCTACCGGGTGGCGCAGCGCAAGGCCAGCCTGGCGGGCCTGCGGGGACAGGATATTCTGCAGGACCTGGCCGTCGCGCAACATGGGCTGAAGCTGGGATATCTGGCGCGCGGAGCGGCGCCCGAGCCGATTCCGATCCGGCTGCAGCTGCCCGCCGGCCTGCGCGCCACTCCGCTGGGCCTGCATGAGCTGATGCTGCCGACGGCGAGCGGCATGCTGCCGCTGCGCTCGTTGCTGCATGCGCGGTGGAAACCCGGCCAGCCAGCCGTTTACCGGCAGGATCAGAAGCCGGTGCAGTATGTTCTGGGCGATGTGGCCGGGGGCGCGGAAAGTCCGATTTACGCGATGCTGGCCATGGATCCGCGGCTGGAAACACTGCACAGCCCCGATGGCCGGCGCCTGCATGTGAAGCTCACCGCGGGCGGTCATGCACTGCCCCTGCTGCGCTGGGGCGGCGAATGGCACACCACGGTGCATGTGTTTCGCGATCTGGGAATGGCATTTGCCGCCGTGCTGGCGCTGATTTACGTCCTGGTCGTGTACTGGTTCCGCAGCTATCGCATCCCGCTGGTCATATTGGCGCCCATACCGCTGACGCTGATCGGGATCCTGCCGGCGCACGCGCTGCTGGGGGCGTTTTTCACGGCAACCTCCATGATCGGCTTTATCGCCGGCGCCGGAATCATTGTGCGCAACTCGATCATCCTGGTGGATTTCATCGAGCTGCGCCGCAAACAGGGCGCGGCGCTGGTGGACGCCGTGGTGGATGCCGGCGCGGTGCGCTTTCGTCCCATGCTGCTGACCGCCGGGGCGGTGATCGTGGGCGTATCGGTGATTCTGAAAGACCCGATCTTTCAGGGCCTGGCCATTTCCCTGATGGCCGGTGAAGTCGCATCCACGCTGATTTCGCGCATCGCCGTGCCGGTGCTCTATTTTTTATCGGAGCGCGGCCAGGCCGGCACGCCGGCTTAGAACCTATCCGCCAGGTTTTAGTAACTCATGACTTCTGGAGCGCCTGACGGAAGCTTGAAAATCGCGGCTGCAGACGCAGCCGCAGCCGGCGGCGAATGCGCAGCAGGCGCATTTTGACGGCCGATTCCCCCAGGCCCAACACCTGGGCGATTTCGCCGACAGGCAGTTCCTCGTAATCCCGCAGCAGAATGAGCAGCCGGTCGGCGGCGGGCAGTTCATCGAGAGCGGCGCGGATCAACTCCCCGGTCTGGCGGTGAATGGCGGCGGCTTCCGGCTGCCCGGCCAGGCTGGGATCGGGCCGGTCTTCCGCCCCGGAGCTGTCCAGCGGCCGCGCGGCTTCGCCGCCGATCCGCTGCTGGCGGCGCTGGCGCAGGCAGGCATGGCGCACGATGCGGAACAGCCAGACAGAAAACGCTTCCGCCGAACGCAGACGGGTGACCGCCTCCAGGGCCTGCAGGGTCGCATCCTGGGCAATGTCTTCGGCATCTTCATGATGGCCGCAAACCATCAGGCCAAAAGAAAAGATGCGCGGATGATAACGGGCCAGAAACTCTTCCCGCGCCCGCGGGTCGCCGGAGCGTAAACGCGCCAGCAGTTCCGGAGTCAAAGTCGCCTGCGCCATGGAACCCTGGGAGCAAGTATAAAACGCAGGCCCGGCTTTGTTACACTGGCCGGGGCATGGGCGATAACCGACTGCACATTTTTTATACGGTGGCCCAGGAAAAGCATTTTGCCCGGGCCGCGGCCCGGCTGCGCCTGACGCAACCCGCCGTCAGCCTGCAAATCCGGGCCCTGGAGGAAGAGTATGGGCAACGGCTGCTCGACCGCACCGCGCAGGGCGCGCGCTTAACCCCGGCCGGACAACGCCTTTACCGGCATGCGGGACGCATATTAGCCCTCTATGAAGAGATGGAGTTGGAATTGCGCACGGCGCTACAGTTGAGCGGTGAATTGCGGCTGGGAGCCAGCAGCACGCTGGCCAGCTATTTATTGCCTGAGTTTCTGGCCGGATTCCAGAATGAATGCCCCAAAGTGCACCTGCTGCTTTCCAGCGGCAATAGCCTGCAAGTCGCGGGCTGGGTGAGGGAGCAGACGATTCCACTGGGCTTTATTGAAGGCCCCTGCCGGGTGAGCGGGCTGAAAACCCAACCCCTTGTGCAGGATGAGCTGATCGTGGTGTGCGGAAAACGGTTTGCATCCCTGCGCCAGCCATTTTCCCTGGCCGATTTGCTCAGCTTGCCCCTGCTGATGCGCGAGCCCGGATCGGGAACACGCGAGACGGTGGAAAAAGCGCTGCATCGCGCCCCGGCCGGCCCATCGCCGCATATTGTCATGGAGCTGGGCAGCACGGAAGCGCTGAAGACCGCGGCCGAGCAGGGCCTGGGGCTGGCCATCATCTCACGCTGGGCGGTGCAAAAAGAGCTGCGCCTGGGCAGCCTGTTTCCGGTCGCGGTGCGCGGGTTGACGCTGCGCCGGCAGTTGTTCGCGGTTTATCCGCAAGGGCCCGCGCCGGATGGTTTGGCGGGATATTTTTTAAAATTTTTGCGGCGGGAATTGCGCCGCCGCCCCTCCGGCGCACGGGCGTAAAGCTTGATCCGCACGCGCCGGACGCCATAAGCCGGCCTGATGGGCGATAAAACTTAATCATTGGACGGCAGAGTTCGCGTTGACCCAAAGTAATAGACGTAGCACCCAGGGAGAACCAACGTGAGCCTCGATCGCAAACAATTTCTGACCCGCGGCCTGGCGGCCATGGCGGCATTGGCCGCCGGCACGACAGTCGCTTCCGCCCAATTAGTAGATACCCGCGCCGACTGGCAAGCCGGCGATTTTTTCCAACTGCTGCGCCGACCGGCGCGCTATAAGCAGGTGTACGACATTATCGCCATTGACCATGGAATTTTTCTGAATAACATCAAAAATTCCCTCAATGGCTTCCAGTTTGGCCTGGGCCTGAAACCCGCGCAGTTTCAGGTGGTGGCGGCGCTGCATGGCCCCTCCAATCTGTTGAATCTCAGTGATGCCATGTGGGACAAATATCCGCTGGGCGCCTTCACCGGGCTGAAGGATCCGCGCACCGGCAAATGGGCGCGCCGCAATTTGTTCTATCCTTCCAGCGCCCGGGCCGGCGACAACAATCCGGACAGCGAGCGCTCCCGCTATCAGGACAAAAGCATCGCCGGGCTCAAGGCACGCGGGGTCCAGTTTCTCGCCTGCCACACCGCGATGGAAGAACAGTCGCGAGTGATGATCAAAAAATTCAAGCTGGCGGTTACGCCTGACGCCATGGTACGGGACTGGCTGGCACACCTGCAGCCCAAAACCTTCGTCGTGGCCGCCATGGTGATGGCGGTGGCGCTGCTGCAGACAGATGGGCATTTCAGCTACATCACCGTGCCCTAAATGAGGATGTTATGCCAGCACAAAAAAACATCGCGATCGGCCTTCTCATGGCCGGGTTGAGCGCCGGGCTGTATGCAGCCCGGCCTCAGGCCGGCCGGTATCCGCCCTGGAGCCGGGGTAACGATCCGGCGCGGAAGGGTTTTGTTTTTCGCGTGGGACCGGTGGACAATGTGCCCGACCTGCACGGCAATCCGCTGGGCGCTGACCTGGTGCTGTACGTGAGCGGCAATCAGTTCATGGCCATGCCGCGGCTGATTCGCGCATTTACCCGGCTGCATCCGCGGCTGCGCGATCGCATTTTTTATGAAACCCTGCCGCCGGGAATTCTGCTGCGCCAGATCGAACACAACAACACCCTGACACTGGGCAACCTGACGCTGACCACGCCTCCCGATATATACGAAGCCGGCTTGCGCAAGATCCAAGATCAAATCCGGGCAAAACGGATAACCCGTTATGTGACTTACGCCAGCAACAGCCTGGAAATCATGGTGCGCGCCGGCAACCCGCTGCACATTCGCGGGCTGCGGGATCTGGGCCGCGGGCAAGTGCGCGTGGCCATGCCGAATCCGGCCTGGGAAGGGGTGGAACGGCAAATTGCGGCTGCGCTGCGGCGAGCCGGCGGGAAGACGCTGCTGCACCGCATTATGACAACCAAACTGCGCGCCGGCAGCACGTACCTGACCCATATCCATCACCGCCAGACACCGCTGCGGATCATGGAAGGCCGCAGTGATGCCGGAGTAACCTGGGCTTCGGAAGTCAAATTCCAAGAAGCGATTGGCCATCCCATTGCCGGAGTCAACATTCCGGCCCGGCAGAACATCACCGCGACCTACGCCGCCGGGTTGATGGCCCAGGCGCCGCATCCGCGGGCGGCGGCGGATTGGCTCCGTTTTCTTCGGACCAGAGCGGCCAGGCGCATTTATGCCCGGTACGGCTTTGGCCCTCCACAGCATTAAAGCGGCGCGGCAGCTTTAATGCTCAGGCGCGGGCAGTTTCACAAACGCCCGGCCGCGCGCGGACGCATCGGCCCGCGATCTCGCGCTGGCGCTGCAGTGCGGCTCGGCCGTTACCACTGTGAGAAACAACCATGCTGACGGCGAAAAATAAAATGAGAACCGGCGCGAGCCTTGTCATCGCTTTGCTGGGATCGATGATTACGGCTTGCAGTCTTTCTTCGTCCACCCCCGGACGGGTTTCGGCGCGCGCGCCGAACATCGACACCGTGCCCTATGACAAGCTGGGCGCCAGCATACGGCTGGGGCGGAAGCTGGTTCAGGCCACGCCGGTT
>JAJZKJ010000231.1 GCA_021804195.1 Acidobacteriota bacterium | reverse complement strand
AACAGCGGGTAATTGGAGACGGCGACTACGAGAAAATAGAGGCGCGGCAGCTCCAGATTCAGCCGGATCGGCTGGGCGTAGCTGATGAAGTGGACTTCGTGGCCGCGCTCGGCCAACTCCTTGCCCAGCTCTGTGGCCACAATGCCGCTGCCGCCATAGGTGGGATAGCAGGTGACTCCGATCCTCATTCATTCAGATTACAGGAGTTCAAAGATGCGGCCAGGTATCGTCTCAGGGCGAGATCGCAGGCGGGGCGCTGATTGATCCATGCAGCGCGATAAAAAAAAGCCGGCCTGCTCCCCCCGGATAGGCCGGCTTCTCTTGGTTTCCGGAATTTTTTTGCCGGATATATTTCATGTACAGGCATTCGCAAGGCCAAACCCTTCCATTAAGGGAAGTGTATGAAAATAAAGCAAATGCTTTGACAGCGCAGGGAGGCAGGCACGGGTTTCCTGACTACGGCTGTAACAAAAGCACCCGATTTATAACGCGCAGAGGCTAGGAATCGAGTCCGGCCTTGGATTGGTCCGGTCGGGGATGGCTTTCGAGCACCGGATTACGGCGGCCGCGCTGCCAGTGCAGCCAGATCCAAAAAATAACGGCTGCTCCAAGTGCGACCGCGATGGCCATATCGAAACGATGAAAATACCCGCCCAGCACCGTCCAGCGGCGGCCGAGTATCCATCCCGCCCAGATCAGCGCCCAGCACCAGGGCAGCGAACCCAGTACGGTATAGAAGGTAAATCGTCCCCAGGGCATACGAGCCACGCCCACCGGCAGGGAAATAAATGTGCGGATCACCGGCAGCATACGGCTGAGCAAAACCGTCAGCCCTCCGTGGCGTTGAAACCAGGCCTCACTCCGGTCTAAATCCTGACGGGAAATCAGCAGCCAGCGGCCATAGCGTTCGGCGGCGGGACGGCCGCCCCAGGCGCCCACCCCATACGCCAGCCAGGAACCCAGTGCGCAGCCCAGCGTGGCCGCCGTGATGGCGGGCAGAAAGGCCATTTTTCCCTGGCTGATGAGGAAACCTGAAAACGGCAGCACCACTTCGGAAGGGATCGGTATGCAGGCGGATTCCAGCGTCATCCAGAGCAGAATTCCGGCATAACCCCAGGCGGCAATGAGGGTCATGATTCCGTTCGCCAGATGACTCAATGGGTGCATAGTTTCAGTCGTGCCGGACGGTTTAAGATCAAGCCGCTCAGATGCCGCCCGCGTTCGGGACGTCGGAGGCAAAACTTTGGCTCATCAGCGTAAAACCATCCAACTCCTGCCCGCTCGTGCGCTGCAAAACCGGCACGCGGCGGCTTTCGCCGTCATCGGTGGCGCGCAGCACGGCCATGGCTGTAAACAACTCGATATAAGTGCGCGAAACCAGATACTGGCGGCCGGTGCTGTTCTCAATCCAGATTTGTCCAGCTTGTACGCGCGTGGGCATGAGATTTTGTCTTTAAAGTATAGCGACCTTACAACGGATCCGGAGCGAAATAGCGCCGCTTCCGCAAAGCCACTCGGTTAAATTGCTATAATCAAGCCACTGCCCATAGCCTGAGGTTGTTTGGCCGGAAAAATCACCCCATGCAGCGCTTTGCCAACAGGACGGTCGCCGGGCGCGGATTGCGCCGCGGCCCGGGAACCATATTTTCGGCGCTGATCGGGCTGCTGGCAGCGGCCGCGGCCTGGGCGCAAACTCCGGCGCCCGGCTTGAAAACTCCGGCAGGTTCGCCCGCCCAGACGGCGGCGCATTCCCTCCCATCGGCGAGCGCCTATTACCATTTTCTCCGCGCCCGCATGGCGGAAGACCGGGCGGGAATCTTAGGTGATCGCCGGGATGTGCAAACCGCCTTGCGCCAGTATCAATTGGCCATACACGCGGACCCGGAGAGCGCCTATCTGCCGGACCAGATGGCCAGTCTATTGTTCCGCATCGGGCGGACCGGAGATGCCATACGTCTGGCCCGCGGAGTGACGCGCATGCATCCCCGCGATGTGCGCGGGCATGAACTGCTGGGCTGGATTTATACCCATCTGCTGGGCAATGCCCAGGATCCCGCGACCCGCGCCCTGCTGCTCATGGCGGCGCGGCAGTATCAGACCCTGGTCCGGCTGCGGCCCCGCAACATTGATTTTCGCCTGCATCTGGCGCAACTGCTGGTCGCCAATCATCAATATGGACCGGCGGCGGCTCAATTTATGGCGGTGCTGCGGCAGCAACCCGGACAACCACGGGCCATGGTCAGCCTGATCACGCTCGATGGCCGCCAGGGCAGAATTGAGGATGCGCAGAATCTGCTGGCCTCCGTACCCTCCACCGCGCGCACTCCGGCGATGGAACTGGCTCTGGGCCGGGCGCTGGCGCGCCAGCATCACCCAGGCCAGGCCATCACGGCCTATCGGGCCGCGCTGGCGCGGAATCCACATTCATTGCCCGCGCGGCGGGCCCTGGCCCGGCTGCTGCTGCAATCCGGACAGACCCTGGCGGCGCTGCGTCAGTATCGCCTGATCGCCGCGCAGGCCCCGGACAATGCGCGGGCCTGGCTGCAGATCACCGCGATCGAGGAAAAGCGCGGTCATTTTCCGCAGGCCGAAGCCGCCTTGGCGCACGCCGGAAGCCTGCTGCCTGGAAGCCCCGAAGTCGGATATTTCCGCGCCGTATTGTATGAAGCGGAATACCATAACCGAAAGGCCCGCCGCGAGCTGCAACGTCTACTGACTCAAACCGCCAGCCCCACCGGTCAATATCAGGGCGAAGCGGCCTATAACCGCAGCGCATTTCTGGAGGAACTGGGGCGTTTGGAACGGGCCCGCCATCATGACCAGGCGGCATTGGCCGATTTCCGGCAGATGAAACAACTGGGCCAGCGCGCCCAGCGCCATGCGGCCCTGGAAATCATCACCACCTGGCGCCGGGCCCGGCATTATCATCGCGCCCTGGCCGTGGCCACAGCCGCGGTGAAGCAGTTTCCCGGCTCCGCGGCGTTGCGCATCCGGGATGCCTTGCTGCTGGCGGAAACCGGACAGGCAGCCCAGGCCCGCCGGATGCTGCAGCCCTTAATGCAATTACAGCCGCATGACGCTGGTCTGTATATAGTCCTGGGAGAAATTGAGCAATCGGCGCGCCATTGGGGCCGCGCCCGCCGGGCCGCTCAGCAGGCCGCCCGGCTGGCCCGGCATAATCAGGACCGTGCCGAAGCCGCGCTGCTGGCAGCGGAAATTGCCGGCGACCGCGGCGCTTATGCCCGCGCCGGCCAGGATTACCGGCGAGCCCTGACCTTTGCCCCCGGGAATGCCATGGTGCTCAACGATTATGGCTATATGCTGGCCAATCGCGGCCGTCATCTGCGGCGAGCGCTCGGCTATATTCAGGCCGCAGTCCGCCAGGAAGCGCATAATTCCGCCTATCTCGATAGCCTGGGCTGGGCCCATTTTCAACTGCATCAGTACCGCCGGGCCGCGCTGCGTCTGCATCAGGCCTGGAGTATGGCGCGGCATGATCCCACGATTTTGGGCCATTTGGCCAGCCTGGCTTTGCAGACCGGACATTTAAGCCTGGCGGTCAGCCAGGCGCAGTCCGCCGTAGCGGCCTGGCGCCAAACCCCGCCGGGCGACTTTGATTCCCGGGAGGCCCGGCGTATCCGGCGCGTGCTCCGGCAGGCGCGCCAGCAGTACCTCAGGCGGGAATCAGCCCAGCAACTGCGCTTACACACCCGGATCACACCCGTTTCGCCCCATCTGCAGCACCCATAATTTCATCATCCGGATGCCGGCCCATGTGTGCCGGCGCCTGGGATTTCGTATAATTTGGTTCGGCGGATTCCATGCCTCTTAAAATTCAGGAAAAACTTCTCGGTGAAATCCAGCAGCTGGAGCATGAGCTCGCGATCGAGCTGCCGGCGGAGTTGAAGCGCGCGGTGGCTTTGGGCGATCTCAGTGAAAATGCCGAGTACCACATGGCCAAGCAGCGCCAGGAATTTGTCATGGCGCGGCTGGCCCAGCTCAAAAAACGCCTGGCCGACCTCAGCCTGATTAATCTCAGCAACATTCCCCGCGACCGCGCCGCGTACGGCACGATGCTGCGCCTGCTCGACCTGGACAAAGGGGAAATCGTCGAATACCGGCTGGTCAGCAGCGAAGAGGCCGACGTGCCCAAAGGCCTGATCTCCACCTCCTCGCCCATTGGCCGCGGCCTGATGGGCAAACAGGTCGGAGACGCGGTGCGCATTCAAACCCCCAACGGCGCGCGCGAATTCGAAGTGCAGAACATTGTGACCATTCACGATCAGGAAGCCGCACAGTAATCCATGACGTATACCGAAGCCATCGGCAAGGGTTGCAAGCTGATTCTCGACCGCATTGTGCGCGGCCTGGCCCTGGCCCGCATTCATCCCAATGTGCTGACCTTCATTGGGCTCATGATCAATACCGTGGCGGCGGTGCTGTTCGGCTATGGCGCGTTTTTTGCCGCCGGGCTGGTCATTATCGGCGCCGGCATCTTCGATATGGTGGATGGCCGGGTGGCGCGGGTGACCAATACGGTCAGCCATTTTGGCGCCTTCTTCGATTCCGTGGTGGACCGCTATTCGGATCTGGCGCTCTATTTCGGGCTGCTGGTTTACTATGCCCGCATCAACCGGTTTTTCTACGTAGTGCTCACCGCCATTGTGATGACCGGCTCGGTCATGGTCAGTTATGCCCGCGCCCGCGCCGAATCGGTGATTCCTTCCTGTAAAGTGGGCTTTATGGAGCGCCCCGAGCGCATTGTGCTCGTGATTCTCGGCGCGCTTTTTAACCGCATGGCGCCGGTGCTGTGGATCATCGCCGTGCTTTCCAATATCACCA
>JAJZKJ010000230.1 GCA_021804195.1 Acidobacteriota bacterium | reverse complement strand
ATTTGCCGCCGGCAGTAATAAACATCCATCCACCCCCCAACAACATAAAAAACTTCCTCCCACGGCCTTGAGTGAATTTGGCCTTGGCTGCCCGCTTAAATTCATCACCGGCATCTGCACCGACGGCCCGCACCATATCTGGGTTTCCGGTGAAGACAATGGCCTGTATGCCGGTAAAATCAGCTACCGCCATCTGCATCAGCATTCCAAACTTTCCGGCTCCGCCCACGGCGGTGCCGCACTGCTTTCCCGTCACGATCTGCACATCCATTGGTACCATTTTGATAAAGCCAATTCGCCCGGCCTGGCCAGCAATTTCATCACCGCCATCTGCGTCGATGGCAGGGGCCGCCTGTGGGCCGGCACCGACCGCCACGGCGTGTGCGTGTTTAATGGCAAACATTGGAAGCATTACAGCATTCTCAATGGCCCATTGGGTTGCCATGTGTATGCCATCGCCTATGACAGCGCTGCGAACCAAATATGGATCGCCACAGAAAATGGGATCAGCATTTACCAGTGCAGTAAAACCATGCCAGACACCCCAGCGAGCCGGGCAATTTATTTGCCCGGCACCGCCAAGCCGGGCGATGGCGTAGCGTCCGTCACCCCGAAGCTTCAGTTGCCACGGCACACATGGCATTACATCACCACCGCCAACGGTTTACCGCCCAATCCGGACGCCATGGCATTTGATAACCTTGGCCATGCGTATGTGGGCACGCTATGCAATGGGCTGGCGATTGGTCGGCCAGTGTTGTCTTACCGCGGGCCGCCGGGGGCGATGTTTGCCCAAAAGCACCTGATTTATCGCTGGCGGGTCATCAAGGGGCCGTGGCATATGCCGCTGACGGCCACCGGCTACGGGCTGCCATCAAATTTGATTAACTGCGTGCTGGTGGGGCGGCGGAGGCAGCATATTTATGTGGGCACAGATTTAGGTCTGGCCATCAGCACCAACCGGGGCGGGACATTCCACTACATCCGTGGCAGTGATTATGCCGCCAAGGTGATGGGGTTGTGGCATCCGCCGGTGGGATATCGTCCGCCGCCAAAGGCATTTTTGAACAAACTGCTGCCGGGGGATCATATAACGACCTTGGCCGAAGATGCGCAGGGCAACATCTGGGTGGGCACATGGCGGAATGGCTATGCGGTTATTGATGCCCGCACAGGCCAGATGATGAAAAGCGAAGACCAGCCGCAGTTAAAAGGGGAGGATGGCTATATCAATCGCCTCTGCCCGTTGGTGATCGGTGCGAGCACTGCGGTG
Source organism: Acidobacteriota bacterium (assembly GCA_021804195.1). The sequence goes on along the minus strand of JAJZKJ010000230.1, from coordinate 3,580 downwards.
CGCCGAGGCGCGTCGCTTGGCAGCGCGGACGCACGGCCCGGTAGCGCGGACGTCCCATCCGCACACACATCCGCTGCCGGCCGCCAGCGAGCCAGAAATACAAAAATAATGGAGGCGATGCTCATAGGCCGTTACGGCTTTGGCACGCACTGCTTTGCGGGCATTATCAACGGGCAGGCTTCGGCAGGTGCCCTTGCCGGTGCCAATCCCACAGAGTCCAGTCTGCCGCACTTTGCCAAGGTGCCAACGCGGGGCCAAATGCGTCGGATGGTAGCCGCGCTGAAAAAGTCGCGCCTGGGCTCTGACCGCCCGGTCTACCTTGGCTGCGACTGGGCTACGCGGGGCGATTGGACGGGCAGGTACGGACGGCAGTTTACCTTTCTCTTTGCGACATGTTCCCCTTACAGCCAGACCGTGGCTTGGAACGTAAAAAACTGGTACAACCTGTCGGCGGCGATCGGCCCGCATCACCACCGCGGCGATTTCATAAGAGCTTGGAATGAATGGTTCCGAACCAAAGACCACCGCGTGCTTTGGGACCCGATAGAGGGCCACCGTGACGAGGGCGATTTCGACGACCACGGCGAGGCTTACGCGCCGACGTATTCGGGACCCAACGATTGGGTGCTCGTCCGCGTTCCGGCGGGGGAATTCAAGCTCAGCGCGTATTTCGTTAACTACAACGGGCATACCACCGTGATGCGGCGGCGGGACTACTTGGTCAGCATCCACAGGGGGCTACCGAGTATGGACGCAACCGCCCGCACGCGGCCCTTGGCGGCCGCACGTGTCGCCAATTATTGGGGTGGCGTCTACCAAAGCTTCCTGGTTCCGGGTCCCGGCGTATGGGCGATCGAGGTCCAGCGCGGCAGTAGCCTGAACGCCATGATCGAGGGCGTTTTCATCGACAGGCTTGCCGGCCGGAGGCAGTGCCATTGGATCGGCTACGCGCCGGGGCGGTACCCGCTTCCTTGGATGGGCTCGGTGGCGTACGGTTGGCCACTCCCGCCTTACCGGTCCACGGTTTCCGGGGCGGCATGGGTGCTGGGCGACTGGCGCGCGATCCGCTCTCTCGAGAGGACAGGGCACGGGTCCGTTTTTAATTCGGCGGCCACGTTGGCCTACCGTGCGGCCGTGGGCCGGCACGCCGCAAGGCGCCTGGTCGGCGATATTTGCTGGCGGGTGCCCATTTGGACACAATCTGCCAGATGGAACTTCGAGGCCACGGTACACCACGCCCGCCAGAGCCTTAAGCGGCATATGACGGCTACGCCATTTTGAAGGGTGCCGTGTTGGTGCCCGGGCGAACCAGTTTTTTTTTAATGGAGAAAAGAAATGTTGGAAGCAAACAAAACGAAACGTGGCCGGCAAGAGAGGCACCGGGGGCGACTGGCGGCAACCGCCATCGCGGCCGGGATCGCGGCGACGCTCTGCCTTGCGGCAAACGCCCCGGCGTGGGATGTCTGCGTCAGCGCGGGCAATCCATCACCGCAAGTGTACGGCAAAGGCACGCAGGCAGACCCCTACGTCGTCTGCGAGGGCACGCAACTTCAGATAACATTCACTGCCCAGACCTGCTACGACGCCGACGGCACCGGGGAATGCGAGCCCACTGGCGTCACCTACACGTGGTCGCCCCAGCCCGGTTCCGGAACCACCGAAACGGTGAAGCTTGGCCCCTACACTTCGGCCGGGCTTCACACCTACACGGCAACCGCGACGGGGAAGGCGGCCGGCTTTATTATGCCCAACGGTAGCCCATGTAAAAATCCGCCCCCGAGCACCAAGAGCGGGAGCGACACGGTTTATATTGTGTCCAGTTCGGGAACGGCGTGGACACCGGTTTCCTCCCCTAAGCCGACGTTTCCGGCTCCGCCCACGGTGCCGGACCAGATCATTTCGGGATCCGGCTACTGCCCTGCGCCCGATATCTACGATTACCAGGTCAAATACGTCTCCTCGGTGCAGCCGGATATAGTAAATGGGAGCTCGCAATACTCGGGCTGCGGCGCTGCGGTTACCTCCAGCAAGACCATCACAACGCAATGCCCGTACACCGTAACGGTCAGCTTCGGGCCACAGGCCGGACCAGCATCGGGAGCGGTTTCTATCCCCGTCAGTTTCGGCAACGTCACGCAGACTTACACCAGCACCTTTACTGCTGGCCCGAAAAGCACACTGGACTTCGAGATTATGCGTCGCACGCCCGCCTGGTACCTTTCAGTTAGCGCGTACTACCGAAGCACCGCATGCTTCCAGTTCAATTCTGGCCCCTACGGGCCTTGGCAATACGAAAGTACGGTTGCCAGCCCAGATTTCACTGAATTGCCAGGGTCGGTTTGGGATGTCTGGGCGCAATGCTGCGGTGGGTGAGGCACGGAGCAGATTGCAGGTACCGAATGAGAAATAGGAGTATCAATCGATGAAAAGGCTTATCCCCATTCTCTCCATGGCAGGCCTGTCCGTGGCCGCGTCCGCCAGCCAAGCGCACCCACTCACCCCACAGGGGTTTGTGAGGGGCATCGACGCGGCGTGCCCGCGCTGCAAGCCCTACCTGGTCGTTCTGCGGGGAATGTATGACAGGCCAAAGCAGTCGCAGCAGCTTTTTGTCATGCGGAGGAAGATTTGGTTCCATGGTGCAAGCCGCGCCACTGCGCAGCGCCTGGCGCGTCGCAGTGTCGCCCTCTACGCCGAGTTTTACCGGCTCCTTTCGCAGGGAAAAAAGCCAGCCAGCACAGCGAAGCTGATGCGCTTCACACGCGACGATAGGGTCGGGGGCGCGATCCGCAGCAGCGCGGCCTGGCTGCTTTACCTCGCGACGCACCGCACCCAGTACGCGGCGACGGCACTGCGGCTGCACGGGTTTGAGACAAAAATCTTTGACCGTGTCCGGGACACGAATTTTCCTGCGATATTGGAAGTTCTTCTGAAACGGGTTGCCGCAACGCCCCGCGGCACGCCGGCGCGGCTTCTGCCGGCGACGGTGACGGTACGTTATTATTATTTAACGTTGGTAAAGGCGGCGATGTTCCAGCATGTCCCGAAAAAGGAACTCGACGATTTGTTTATGCTTTACCGGCGCATGCTGGTGCCCACGCCGGGCATGAATCGCTGGGTGGCAGGGGCTGTGAGGCGTCGGCTTGTACCACTGCGTGTACATTTTTCGCCCTCGGCTGCGCCGCAAGTTGCCAAGGCGTTAAGTCCCTATGGTCATCGGCCATTGATGGAATTTCTACGGGCCTTGGCGCGGCAGGGACTTGTGCTTGACCTGGCGCAGGTGATGCACGACATCCCGGCCGATAAGGCCGCCGTGAACCACGCCGTGGGCGAAGTGGCGGCGACCGCGCACGGGCAGTTAAAAAGGCAACTGAACCAATTCCTCAAATCTCCGCCAAAGGTCAGCGACCGCCCTTGGCTTACGCCATCGCGCCGGGAGGCGCTGAAGATATATCAGCAGCAGAAGCAGGCAGCAAAGGCCGCCGCCAAACACCATCATCTGCCGCCGTGGCTTGCCATTGCCCAACCATTGGTAAAGGTTCGGGTAGGGCCGGGGAGCGCGTTTGCCCATGCCGTGTTTACC
>JAJZKJ010000229.1 GCA_021804195.1 Acidobacteriota bacterium | reverse complement strand
TGGCTGATGGGAAGAAATTAAAGACGGCGAAAGTGCCGGATGGGCAATCTGTTGATCTGCCGTCTGCCGCACCCGATCCGGTCGCAACCGTCATCGTGCTGAAAATCACTGACCCCGTTCGACCTCTGCGGTGATCGTCCACCAGTGCTCTCATTGCATTCATCGGCTCAGTGAGCTTTTGAAGGGGCCACGGCGGATACTGAAACCATCTGAGGTGGAACACAGCATTCTGGCGGGTCTGGCCACCCCGACCTCGCTCGAAAACACCGCCATACCCATCGTTATCGAACCGGATCTACCCCATCGGCACGTCATATGCACCCCACACCAAACCGAAGTCACGATATACTTTTTCGCAGTAGGTGATGGTGAATCAGAGGGGTGAATCTGGATATTAAACCGGAAACTCAGCCGTCGGTCTCATGGGTGCGAACGCCTGCAACCGACCCGGCCATGTATCTCGCCGCCGCCGTCGTGGTCGGCATTACCCTCGCCTGGCGCTGGCATCTCCCAACCGATCTCATCATCGCGATCGCGGCCGTGACCGGAACCGCCGCAGCGGTTGTGCTTCGCCGCTGGCGGTGGGCGACTTTTGTACTGGCCATGACGGCATTTGTGGCGATGGGGGCGGCAAGATTTAATATTCAGCAGCGGCGGATGGCGCCCGATAATATTGCCCGCCGGGCACCGAGCCGGGGGCGGGCGCTCCTCCGCGCCAAACTGCTGATCACCTCGCCGCCGCAACATCATCTCAAACCGCCGGGCGGACCCCTGTTTTCCATCGCCGGCGATTACACCACATTCCAAGCCCGCGTGCTGATGTGCCGAAACGATCACCGCTGGCGCTCCGCAACCGGCCGCGTTCTGGTGCATGCGCCGGGCTGGTTGCCCGGCCTGGGCGTCAATGAACAGGTTGAAGTGTGGGGTTGGCTGACCAATCCCGCCTCACCGGCCAATCCGGGGGCGTTCAACTATCGCCGCTATCTTGCCACCCGACGAGTCTTCGCTGAAATTGATCTCACGCATGCCGCACAGATCAAATTGCTCAGCGCCCGACCATCGATATTTCCTCTCTCCGGCTGGCTGGCGGCGTGGCGCGTGCACCTTCGTCATGAATTCCTCCGTGCATCGGGTACCCATCGCCTTGCAGGTAATGAAATGGTCGCCCTGCTGCTGGGATTTCGTGACCCGTCGATTGTGCAGATTGAACGCGATTTTTCCCGCTGTGGAGCGGCGCATCTCCTGGCACTCTCCGGTCTGCACGTCGCGCTGATCGCCGAGGTGATCTGGCTCATACTCCGATGGCCGATTCGCTCACCGCGTGTGCGGGCCGCACTCACCTTGATTCTGGTGATCCTGTACATGCTGGCCACCCCATGCGGGCCGCCGGTGGTGCGGGCGGCGCTCGGCACGGCGCTGGTGCTGCTGACCATGCTCGCGGGGCGACCGGTGCGCATGGGCAATATCCTCGGACTCACCGCATTGGTGGTGCTGCTTTGGCGGCCCGCCGAACTCTTCGACGCATCCTTCCAACTCAGCTTTCTCGTGACGTGGATGCTCATCGTCATGGCCCCACGGGTGTACACCGCCGTTTTCGGCCGATGGTTGGCCCGACTCACCGATTTCGCCAACGCCTCACAAAAGCATCTGGATCGGCTCAAGCTCCGCCTGGCGACATTCATCGGCGTCATGCTGACGGCCAATTTCATCGGCACGCTCGTCTCGCTGCCGCTGGTGATGTTCCATTACCATCAGATTACGCCATGGGGCGTGGTGACCGGCCTGCTGCTGTTTCCCGTTGTCGTCGTCGCCCTGATCAGCGGCCTGCTGCAATTGACCTGCTCGGTTGCCGCGCCCGGCGTCGCCGGTCTTGTCGGTACGATCGCGGCTCCCTGTGCGCAGTTCATGGCATGGATGGTGCATGATTTGGCCCGACTACCGCTGAGCCAGATGGTCGTGCGGGCCCCTTCCGCCGGCTGGATCGCGGCCTTTTATCTCGTGCTGGCGGCGTGGATGCTCCGCCATCATCTGCGAATCCATCGTCGTGCCATCGCGGCGGCGGGTGTGGTATTGACGGTCGGCTTTCCGCTGGCGGCCCTGGCTGAAAACCGCGGACCGGCCGTCAGAATGGAAATATTAAGCCTCAGCAGTGGCAACGCCGTGCTGCTGGAAACCGGGCACAACTGGCTCACCCGCCGGGCCTATCTGATCGACGCCGGCACCGCCGGTTCCGCCCAGGTGTGCAGCCGCAATATCCGCGCGGTGCTTAAGGATCGCGGCATCGCCAAACTGGCGGATATTTATCTTACCCAGATTGATTCGCTCCACGCGGCCGGGGCCCTGCCGCTGCACGCCCGCTATCCCGATGCGGCCCTGTGGGTGAACGCACGGGACTTAAGCGGCACAGGTCGGCCCGTTTCCGTAACACGCTTTTTGCGGCAGCTGGGCTCGCCAGCGGCTCTGCATCCGCTCACAGCAGGGCAGAAATTCGCCATCGGAGCGAGGGGGCATTTACAGGTCACTTGGCCGACGGGAAAAAGTGCCGTGCTTCGCAAATATCGCGGTGATGTGCTGCTGCTTTCGGCAGCGGGCGGGCGTGTTTTGCTGATGTGCCGCACGCAGGCGGTACCGGCCGTCATCAGGAGCGTGGAGAAAAAACTCGGCGGACGGCGCCTGACCGGCATCATACTGATCGGCGCCGGCAACCTGCATGCAGCCGCTGCCCGCAGGCTTTCAGAGCTTCACCCCACGTTTGTTATCTGCACCGGCGAAACACGGGCGGCCCGCGTTGCCGACAGGGCGGCTTGGAGGGGATTGCCCGTGCGCTATCTCTCCACCTCGCGCGACGGCGCAGTGAGCGTCCGTCTCGGTTTGCACGGTTTTCACATCACCGCTCGGCTGACCGCGGCGGCAGGCCATCCGGGGCCGTAGCCGATCTGCTGGATTACTCTGCGGCCAAAGGCGGTTATATTGACGGCGGCAGAGCCTTTTCATGGGAGTGTCCAACATGGTTAAATTGGAAAAATTAATACGCGACATACCCGATTTCCCAAAACCCGGAATCGTCTTCAAGGATATTACGCCGCTGCTGGCCGATCCCAGGGGACTGGCGATGGCCATCGAGATGCTGGCCAATCCATTCCGCGGCCGGGGCATTGAACTCGTGGTCGGAGCGGAATCCCGCGGCTTCATTTTTGGAATTGCTGTGGCTCAGGCCCTTTCATGCGGTTTTGTCCCGGTGCGAAAGCCGGGCAAATTGCCCCATCGGAAAATCGCAGCAACCTATGATCTGGAATATGGCCGCGATACGGTGGAAATCCATGCCGATGCTCTCCGGCCGGGACAGAAGGTGCTCATGGTGGATGATTTGCTGGCAACGGGGGGGACCATGGGGGCGTGCTGCAGGCTGGTGGAGGAGTTGGGCGGCCAAATCGCAGGTATCGCGGTGTTGATTGAACTGGCATTTCTTTCCGGCGCGGGGCTTCTGTCGCGCTACAACGTGCACAGTGTGATTCGGTACGACTGAAAACCGTCGGCGGATGATGAATGATGAATACGTTCCCCCACCCCGACCCCAAGTTTGCATCTGCGCCAGTTAATGCGTCGCCGCCGGCACCGGCGGTTTGTGATCTTTCATCGACCAGACATGCATCGGCTTGCCGTCCAGTGAAACGCTTTTCGTTGCCGTTTCTGGAAGCGGATGTTTGCTGTGGCCCGTCGTCAGATAAGTCATAAAGCCGCGCGGCCCGTATCGCGTAATCAGCAGCGTCCAAGCGTCCTGCTCGTGATTGTGGCCGCAATGGCCGTAAAGACGCAATCCCATCGCGACATTGCTTCCTTCGCGATTCAGCGGCGATATGGTGAGTTCCGCGTCGTCATAACCCAGCGCGCGGTCACGAAATACCGGCCGAAATACCTCGCTCGTATAGTCCAGCAGTTCTCGGAAGGTGTGCATGTGGTGCACATCATCATCGAAGTGTTTCGGTTTAAGCACCTCAACGGCCGGGTTGAGTTCCAGGTGCGGCAGATAACCAACGGCGGCCTCAAGTTGAAGCCGAAACTGGCCGAACCAATGCTGGTAGGAGGTGGACATGATGTGAGCGTCTTTAGGATGCGTGGTACGGCCGCACTTATGACACCGGACATGGGCGCGTTGAATTTTGCTTACCAAGGCGGATAGCCCGTGCGGTGAGTCGATGTGCGTCGCACATGTCGGACACATAAGGGGCTTGTCACTCATGGGATACTCCTTTTTGCCGAGAGTCCCGCGAAAAACCTTGTTTTGCTACACCTGATGAGCGCCGTAGGCCAGCGCTTGATCTGTTATTTCTTAATAATAACCCCGTGGTGATCCGATTGCAAGCGATTTGCCGCCGAAATTGCTGATTTTTCACATGCGCAGAGGTTTTGCCCGGTTATAGGCTCACAGGCGAGAGTAACTCAGAGCAATCGCATACTCGAATCAGGTGGAGATAAGGCGTAGGAGGTAGTCTTTGTCCCAGCCGGCGATGATGCGTTTACCACGGATGCTGGCCTTGGTGGATTTATCACGTTTAAGCAGATTCAACGCCAATCGGTTCAGGCGTGAATAGTTCTCCGCCGAATGATCCACCCGTATCCGGCTCCGGTCCTCGCTGAAGGTCACATCCAACTACCAGTGCAGATGATTCTCCACCGGCCACTGGTCTCGGATATACCCCGCCAGTTCTGCCGCCGTAGTTTTCGGAATGCTCGTGATATAAAAACATCGCTGTACGCTGGGCTTGCCCGTAAATTCGCCATAGTCCTCCCTATGGCGTTCCACCAGGATCAGCCCTTTGATCGTAAAGCCGTTGTGCGTGGCGGCTTTCCGGGCG
>JAJZKJ010000228.1 GCA_021804195.1 Acidobacteriota bacterium | reverse complement strand
CACCCATTCGGTCTCCGCGGCCAGCAGTGCGCACAAATTGGCATCCTGCTCCGGCTTCGCCGCTGGATGGGCGGTGCTGCCAAAGGCGCAAAGCCTGGCTTTTTGCAGAGCGGCCTTCCGCGCTTGCCGGAAAAATTCGCTGTCCCGGGGATTCGCGCCCGGCCAGCCGCCTTCGACAAACTGAATCCCGAGCCGGTCCAGAATTTCCAGCACGCGCAGTTTTTCACTGACCGTAAACGCCACCTGCTCGCCCTGCGTCCCGTCGCGCAGGGTGGTGTCGTAGATTTCAATTGCCTGATTGCCCGCGGTAGGATTCGCCTCGGTCATCACCGCCCACTCCCATCCTGAATTGCCGTTTGTGTGCCTGTCTCCGCCCAGCCTGGCAGGCCGGTGGAGAGATTATATTTTGCAAACTGTGTGGATCGAGCCGCTGGATGGGGTCAGGCCGCCGCCATTCAGCGGTGGCTAATTCGCGCCGGCTTGGGGAAAGCTATGCGCATGAGCGTAACTGGATTTGATCATACGCGATTTGCGGGAGTGTTGTCCATGGGAATTTGAGGCCGTAAGCGTGCGCGGCCGGGTTGAGGCGCCAGACAAGACAGCAGTCCCATCACTTCTGTCCGGTTTCTCCGGCTTCGCATACAATAAAATGCAGGCCGACGTAGCTCAGATGGCAGAGCGGCTGATTCGTAATCAGCAGGTCACCGGTTCGATCCCGGTCGTCGGCTCCAGCATTCTATTTATGGAAGAAACCGAAGTTTTTACCCTCCTTGGCGAAGCCGGCTTTGCCCGCTTGACCGCGGCTTTTTACCGCCAGATCCCACAAGACGATATCCTCGGCCCCATGTATCCGGCCGCGGATTTGGAGGGAGCCGAACAGCGGCTGCGGAATTTTCTGATCTTTCGCTTTGGGGGACCGGCGCGCTATATTGAACAACGCGGGCATCCCCGGCTGCGGCAGCGGCATTTCCGGTTTCCCATCACCCAGGCCGCGCGCGACCGCTGGATTCTGCTGATGATGCGTGCCATCGAAACATCCGAATTGCCGGACGAAGCGGCGCAATGCCTCAGCCGTTTTTTTGCGGAAACCTCTACTTTTCTGATCAATCAATCAGAAGCTGTTTCAGATCCCGGCATGGCGCCGCCGCAAACGCTGCGCTGGCATTGAGCCTGGAAGGCCAGGTTGAAATGAGCGGTGGGGACACTTTTTTGCCTCGCCATTTCAGTGTCCGGCCTCGGGGCGTATGAGGAAGGGCAGTTGCGATCCGCCCCATTCCGCTCCGCGGGACAGGGTACCCGGGTCAGCGTTTTCGCATAGTTTTGCCAGCGACTCGGCCGGTGCGCCGTAAGGTGATCCGAATGAACTGGGAACGGCGGGAATTTCTGAGTGGATTGGCGAGCAGCACGATTCTTTCCGTCCGGACCAGGACCAGCACCCAGCCGCATTCGGTCCGCGCGTTTCATCGCATTCTGCTACCAGACGCCGCTCCGCCCGCGGCACGTCTGGCGGCCGAAATGCTGGCTTCCGAACTGGCTGTACCCCCACGTGAGTTGCGCCCCTGCGCGGCCGATGCCGTACCCGCAGCCGGCGAACTGCTTTTAGCATTGTCCTCGCTGGGCCCACGCCAAAGGAACTGGTGGGGAACCGATCCCCAATCGCAGACCGAAGACGGATATCAAATCGGGTTTCGCCATGGCGGCGCCCTGGTTCTGGCCCAACGGCCGCGCGGCTGGCTCTATGCCGCCGGCGCCTGCCGGCGATGGTGTGAACAGCGAACCGGAGAATTTTCCGAGCAGCCGGCTTTCGCGCTGCGCTCCGCCAGCTTCAGCCTGCATGCCGCCGGTGTGGCGCGTGTGGTAGCCGAATTGGGCGTTAATCTTATCATCGGCGGCGGCGCCGCGGTTTCCCTGCGTTCAGCTTTTCCCGCGCTGTACGCCCGTCTGTCGCGCAGTGAGCAGTCGCACATTGAGAAAATGCAAGCCCTGTGGCGGGTTCGCAATCAGGAACTGGCGCGGCAATGCCAGGCAGCCGATGTGCCGTATTATCCATTTCTTTACGGCAACAATTTTGCCCTCTGGTCTCCCGCGCTTTACCGCGCCGCGGTGGCGCAGTATCCGGAAATTCGCGGCTTATCCATGCCGCATTCCTGGGAAAAAGCCACGCTTTGCCCGTCCCAGCCGCGCACCTGGGACATTATGAATGCCTATGTGCGCGAATTCATCGAGCAAAGCGGCGGCGCCGGCCTCTACACCACATTTTGGGATCACTACGGAATTTACTGCCACAATCAAGCCTGCCAGCGCAATGGGCTGAACCAGTTCCATAACGAACTCTATCTGAACGTCCAGAACTATCACCAGACACTGCACGCCATGGGCAAGCGCCTGGTGGTGCGCACCTGGAGTTCGGGCTGTCCGCACTGGCTGGGACGGCAGTATGTGCACGCTCCCGGCTACGGGCATTTTGGAGGCACCGGCCGCGAATTATGGGGCCGGGTGATTGACGAGCTTCCGGCGGATATTCTGCTGCAGACCAAGGTGTATAACAGCGACTGCGAACCCAATCCGCCCTTCAGTCCCTTGATCGGCGAAGCCGGGCCGCATCCCCAGGTGGCGGAATATCAGATCGTGGGCCAGACCACCGGCCGTTTTTACCTGCCCGCCAGTTGTGTCGCCTACAACACGCGCACCCTGCGCGCCGCCCGCCGCCGCCTGCCCGCTTCCGGCGGCATCAGCGTTTCCGCGGGGGGCACCCTGCAGCGTGATTATTCTCTGTTCAACGATCTGTGCAACAGCATCAACCTCTACGCCTGGCGCCGGATCGGCTGGGACCCGGAGACGGATCTGGACCAGGTCTGGCGGGAATGGGCCCTGCCGCGCTTCGGTCCGCAGGCCGCGCCGCATGTGATCCGGGCCTTGCAGCTTTCGGAAACCGCCGTTGTGGACGCCTTTTCTCCGCTCGGCATGGGCAGCGACACCAACTCGAATTTCGCCCCCGACATCGCGCGCCGCGAAACCCTGCTCATGTACACCAACCGGTTTTTTCTGCCCCGCTACACCCGCTATCTCCAGCCGGTCAAGCGCAACATCGAACGCGTGCGCGCGCAGAAACGCCGATGCCTGGGCAGCATTGAGCAGATGCGGGAAGCACTCGAGCAGGCCCGCCCGCACCTGGCGCCCGAGCAAGCCGAGGAATTCTTCACCCGCCTGGATTGGCTTTGGGAAGTGGCCATCTGCCGCTGTTTTCTCGATGAAAGCTTATGGCGTTTTCGTTATCTCCGCCATCTGGCAACCCTGCTCACAACCGATCCGGAACAGATGGAGCAGCTGTCCCATGCCTGGGATGTCGTGCATCAACATGCGCCGCAGCTGTTTCAATACCGTCCCGAACAGCGTTTTAGCTGCTATCGCGTTGCTCTCGGCCGCCTGCCGCGCCGCCCCTCGCTGGGCGATCCCCTCCCGTTAATGAATGAGCTGTACTTTTCCTCCAAAGCTCTCGTGGAACGCTTCCTGGGACCCCATCGCATTCCGGATGCCTGGCTGCGCGGGCCGGATGAAAGCATTTCGCGCGTGCCGGGGCAAGAGCTTCAACATGACGACTGTCCGGGTGAGGACGTGGAAAGCTGACCGGCTGCCGCACTTCACCTCAAGTGCATGCAAAGCAACAGACCGCTACTTCAATGTCCGGCCCGGCGCTGCGCTTCCTGCCGCGCCGCCCGGCGCACCGGCTCGCTTAAATTCCGGTCGCGCGCCAATTTTTCCAGCTCCGGCGCGGGCAGCAATTTTTGAATTTCCAGCGCAACGGTCAACGGCGTATGCGGATTGCGAGCCAGATTCCGCAGGACCGGGAGGTGTTTGCGAAAGCGGCGTTCCGAAGCCAGCAGACGCAGGGCTTCTTCTCCCACATTATGCATGCCCGCCATCTGTGCGGCATCACGATCGTCGGTGCGTGGAGACTGCAACACGGCGCGTTGCACCAGCCGGTTGCGATCGCGTATGAGCAGCATGCGCTCTTCGCGCGTGCCCAATAACGCGGCTTTCACCCGCTCCGCCACGCTCATGCGCGCCACCCGCTCCAGCAAGCCCACCCCCGCGGACTGCATCTGGGCCGTTTCTTCCGGGCTGGGTTCGTGCAAATCAAATTTGGCCTCGCCCGCCGCGGCCACCTCATGCCGCCACTCCGCCGGCAATGCGGCAACTCCGGTTTCCTGGCCTGGCACTGTGTTTTCAGAACTCATTTGGCTGTCTTCAGGCCGACTCATGAAGTATATGCATCCCGCGAATTGTTTCACCCATGATGCATTTTGGCCAGCAAATTGCACCATACTATCCCGCCGGACCTGAAATATCAGGTCCAGGCAGGAGAGATTCGCTCATAAACCGTTGAAATAGGGTAAACTTCGGGTGATTCCGGGAGAAATCAGGTTGTGACCCTTGTTTCTCATAGCGTAACGTTTTGATACACCAAACAGGTTTGCCATTGCATTAACAGGGCATGCGGAAAAGCTAAGGAAGACAGCATGAATCTGAAAAAAACCTGGCCGGAGGTCATGAATATTCGTCAGGCCGCGGAATATCTGGGCATTTCGTCCGATTCGCTGTACAAGTACGTGGCCAGCGGCTTAATTCCCGGCTTTCGGCTGGGAAATCGCTGGCGCTTCAAAAAGAGCCTGCTCGATGAGTGGATGGAAGCCGCCAGCCGGCTTCCAGTTGGCGAAGTGAAACAGCCGCCCCGGGCGCAATCGCGACGGGCTTGAATTTATTCCTGATTCCTTATGTTACTGCCTCGCAAATCCGGTGGTCGGCTGGGCCTCGATCTGGGGTCGAGTTCAATCAAAATGGCCGCCCTGGAGCGCCAGGGTGATGGCATTCGGGCCCGCCGCC
>JAJZKJ010000227.1 GCA_021804195.1 Acidobacteriota bacterium | reverse complement strand
TGAGCCTGCAGCCTTTTAAGCGGCGCGCGATGGGCGGATACAACCGCGATCTCATGGGGAATTTGAAGCTGGGCAAGCGTGTCCGCGGCATGTTGCAGCGTCGGCAAGTCGGATTTACTGCCCATCACAATACCGACCAGCGGCGCGACAAGTTCCGTCGATTTCGATTCAGCCATTATTCGCATCCGCCGGCGCGTTCATCCGTGCCCCGATATTCCACACTGTTTGCCGCCTGATCGCTTCCGGGCAACAGAAGGCTTCGGCAAGAGACATGATTATAACGGAGGGCGGCGCATCCGCACCACCAGGAGGCTGGTTGAAAGCGAACCACGAATTTACGGCCGCGGCCCGCGGCCGCGAATGCGGATGCCGGGCCGGCTTTTTTCCATGGCGGCGGTCGCCGCGGCCAGTTGAGCCAGTTGTTCGGATGTCGCGCTCTTCTGGATCGCTTCAAAAAGTTCACGTTCCTCCCAGCGAATGTGATCGTGCAGCCGCCGGCCAAGTTCTCCGCACCACGTGGCGCCCATGTCGGGACCGTCCGGTTGCGCGGCGGCGACCAGCGCGCGGATGGCGCGGTGCTCCCGCCCCAACCGCGCGCTCCAGGCCGGTGTCATCAGCGGGATCAAAAGTCGCTCTTCTTCGTCAAAATGGGCCTCTATTTCCGCCTTCCAGGCCGCCAGCATATCCTTTTTCGCCTGGATACGGGCGGAAGCGCCGGCCGCGGCCGCCTGCGAAAGCTGCCGCGCCCGCGTCAATCCCAGAAAATGGTCGCGGGAAAAAGGCTGCAGGCTCACGTGCCTTTTCAAGGGTGGATAACGATGGTCCATCGGCGGCGTCTCCTTCCAGCAGATGATACCAAATCCATAATTAAGATAAAAAAGTCTTGAAGTCTTCTTTTGGGGGAGGCTATAATCAGGATAGTCAGACCAGGTCCCTGTACGGACCGCTTATATAAAGGAGACGCTCTGATGACCACAAACATCGCCACCCTGGATATCGACAGCACCGTGTCCGAATGGGTTATTCGGAAACCCTCGCATGCCCGCGTATTCGAGAAATACGCCATTGATTACTGCTGCGGCGGCAAGAAAACACTGCGCGCGGCCTGCGCGAAAAAACAAATCGATCCGCGGGAAGTATTGCGGGAGTTGCAAATCCGAGAAGAAGTTTCCGCCGGCCCGGATGATAAGGACTGGAGCCGGGCCACCTTGTCTCAACTGGCGGATCACATTGAACAGACCCACCACGCCTGGTTGAAGCGCGAGTTGCCGCGGCTGCGGGTGCTGGTGGAAAAAGTCAATCACGCCCACGGTGCCCGGCATCGCCAGTTGGAGGAACTCCAGGCGGTTTTCCTCCGTTTCGCCGCGGAAATGGGCGCGCACATGCAAAAAGAGGAACAGATTCTCTTTCCGCTGATTCGCCGGCGGGAAGCGGGCGCGGCGGGAGGAATGCCTCTTGAGCAACCGATTGCGATGATGGAGCATGAGCACGACGAGCACGCCCGTTCCCTGGCGAAAATCCGCGAATTAACGGGCAATTTCACACCGCCGGCGGACGCCTGCAACACTTTTCGCGCCATGCTCGACACCCTGCGCGAACTGGACGCCGACATCCGTCCGCACATTCACAAGGAAAACAACATTCTGTTTCCGCGGGCGATGGCCGCGGCCAGGAGCGAATAGATCCTGTTATTATATCCACGGTGGTAAATCACCGAAGGAGGTGCGTGATGTCCGCGGAATCGTCCGCCCGTCTGCGAGAGCCGCCGGAGCAACGCTTCGCCGGTCCTGTTCACCTGATCGATCTGCGTAAGGCGGGCAAACGCCTGCTGGCGGAGCCGCCGCATCCCACCCAGGGGCACCGGCAGATCACCCTGTATCGCCACGGTGCGGCGACGCTGGCGTTATTTCATTTTGGTCCGGGCGGCCGCCTGATGAATCATCGCGCCAATGCCGTGGTAAACGTGCACGTGATGACGGGACAGGTGAACGTACAAACCCCGCAAGGTACACACCGCGTGGAAGCGGGCCAGATGCTGGTTCTGGCGCCGAACGTCCCGCACGACGTGCAAGCGGTCAAAACCAGTCGCCTGTTGCTGACCGTCTGCCTGAAGCCGTAGGCGCTGGGAGAAGCCCGATGGGCTCCCGCCGGCCATGGGGCTTGGATGGGCCGACGCCTTTCTGTGGCGATGGCGAATTTCATAATTCCAAGTAAAATGCGCCGATTATGGCCACGTTAACGTACCGAACGGCCGGCGAATCGCATGGACCGGCGCTGCTCAGCCTCATCGAAGGATTGCCCGCGGGTTTGGCGTTGGATGTCGATTTCATCAACGCCGAGTTGTGCCGCCGGCAGGGCGGATATGGTCGTGGCGGCAGGCAGCGCCTCGAAACTGACCACGTGAGCTTTCTTTCCGGCGTGCGGCGGGGAAAAACGATCGGGTCGCCCCTGGTAGCGCAGATTGCCAATAAAGACAGCCGCCTCGATGAAACCCCGGCCCTGGTTAAGCCGCGGCCCGGACATGCCGATCTTGCCGGTGCGGTGAAATGGCTTACCACCGATTGCCGCGAAACCCTCGAACGGGCCAGCGCCCGCGAAACCGCCAATCGGGTCGCGGTGGGCGCCATCGCGCGTTGCCTGCTCAACCAGTTCCAGATATCCGTCGTCGGATTTGTCGTGCGGATCGGTTCGTCCGAGGCCGCCATGATTCCGGACGAGCCGGCCGATCGGTTGCGTTCGCTCTCCGCCGCCAGCGAAGTATATTGCCCCGATCCCGCCGCGTCCGCCCGCATGATCGAGTTGATTAAGGCGGCCAAAGTGCAGGGCGACACGCTGGGTGGAATCGTGGAAACACGCGTGGAAGGCTGCCCCATCGGTCTGGGAAGCTGCGCCCACTGGGACTGGAAACTCGACAGCCGCCTTGCCGCCGAAGTAATGGGCATTCAGGCGATCAAGGGTGTGGAGATCGGCCTGGGGTTCCGCATGGCTCAATTGCCCGGTTCACTGGTGCACGATCCCATTGCTTATGATCCCGGCCGGCGCCACACACCCAGTCTGGGTTTTGTCCGCGCGACCAACAACGCCGGCGGCCTGGAGGGCGGCATGACCAACGGCCAGCCGGTGGTGATTCGCGCGGCCATGAAGCCCATCAGCACGTTGCTCAAAAAGCCGATGCCCAGCGTGGATTTGACCAGCAAAAGGGCGGACAAAGCCGATTACGAGCGCAGCGACGTTTGCGCTGTGCCCGCCGCGTCCGTGGTGGTGGAAAATGTCGTCGCGTTTGAAATCGCCCGCGCCATGGTGGAAAAATTCGGCGGCGACTCGCTGGATGAAATGCGCACGAATTACCGCAATTACCTCGCCGCGGCCCAAAAACTCGGCGAGGCCGGCGGACCGTAAAATATTCCCGGAAGGACCACGCGCTTGTGCGGCGGGGCACGGAGTTCGTCTTTTCTCAAAAGGTTTCAGGCGCCGCATCAAGCCGGAGGGGTCACATCCGCCAACTGCCCGATCAGTTCCTCTATCGGCGTTTGCACACAGGTGAAAATGGGAGTGTCGCGCAGGGTAAACCGGCTGCCTTCCGTTTCGCGCAGCTCCTGCACCAGGTCCAGAAAATCGTCCGGCTTGTCGGTTTCAAACGCCACCACGAATTCCTGGTCGTCGATGCCGAAACTGTATGTGGTGTTGAGCTTCACCGAAGGATATTTGTTTCCCACCGCGATGTGCTCGTCCATGATGCCTTGGCGCGTCGATCGACTCAGCAGGTACCAGTCCCGTGTTTTAACGAACGGGTAAACGAACAGATATTTCTTCTTGCCCGGTACAATCAGCAACCGCGCGTTGTCATGCGCCGGATCAATTTTGTCCACGTATGTGCTGCGTTTGCTCTGGGCCAGGAAACAGTGCGGCGAAGTCAGCCAACCCGCCAGCGGCAACCGGTTCAGCGCGGCGGAGAACCGTTGAATTTCCTCCAATTCAAAGCTGATTTTCCAGAACATCCAGTCCACGTCGGGGCGCGTACCGACGCAGCTATAACTCAGCAGCAACATTTTGCGTACGTCGTTCTGACGCACCAGTTGAACCAGATCCGCCAATGCTTCGCCTTGCTGCCGGCGCGGCAGCCGGCGGAATTCGGGTGAAAGCTTGTGGAACGAGAAAGAAACGAACTGTCGCCGGATACCCGCCGGATGTGACGCGGCGCCAGCCGGCGCTGGGGCGGGCCGCTGGTCTCCCGCCGATGAAGAAGAGCCGGGAGGCGATACCCCGGCGGACGTTGGCGCGGGAGTTGGGGGTGTTGCCGGAACGTGGGCCATGATGCAGCTCCGTTAAAAGGGACGCGGCCGCGCGGGCGGGGAACGTCTCCCACCGGCGGCAATTTTATTCTCTCTCCAGCGGCCCTTCCTGTAAAATGGCGGCCTATGACGTCTGCCCCCCCTCAACCCAATCGTCCGGACGCCCCTGGCGCCCCAACCCCCAGTCCGCCCGCCGCACCGCGTGTGATTCGCCGGCTGGTGCTTCTGATATTTTTGGCCATAGCCCTCTTGGCCATCGGTGTGATCAACCAAAAAGTTGGAACAGGAATCCAACCCATATCGCCGCGGCGGGTACATTCCAGCAGGAAAATCCCACATCCCCACAAGGGGCATGGTTTTTATAGTCCACGTCGCCGGGGTTCAGATAAAGCGAAGTAGATGCCGGCCATGCCGACGCATAACGCGGCGCCGTCTCCACAGGGCATCCTCCAAGTTTTGCCGCAATCCTGATGGATCGCCGCTTGACATGGCACCGCCGGCGACGTGGAAACGCCCAGTACAAGTCCCAAGATTACAACAAGGGTCAATATCGCTTTCATCATTTATTTAACGTCTGTCGAAGGCTCGGCCGCG
>JAJZKJ010000226.1 GCA_021804195.1 Acidobacteriota bacterium | reverse complement strand
CAGTACTGCATGTCAATGCCGTTGGCGGCCATGGCCGCGGCCATTGAATTGGTGAATGCGTCACCCGCCCAAAGGGTGCTGCCGAATTGCGGTGATTCTTTGTAGATGTCATTGAGCCAATCATGTCTTTTCGCCGCACACTTTTTCCCTGGCGCATACCGCCACATGACGCCAATAGCGCGGGTCCACCGCCGCGACCCCGCTGATCTTGTATTGCGCATGGTATGGACTGCGATGGGCGATCCAGCGGCAGTGCACCCCAAGCGGAATGCCGCCAATGCTGCGGTCAAATGCCGCCAGACCATGCGGAAACAGTTCTTTGGCGGCGTGGTATCGATAGATGCCGCCATACACATTCCAGCTTTGCGCCGGCAGGCGGCCGTTCATCGGCCGCAGTTTGCTGCCGTTGAAATAATGGTCGGACTTGGGATACCACCAGCTGTCGAGCTGCATGTAATGCAAGGGGACCAAATGGGTCCGGAAATAATTGTAAACTTTCCGCAGAGTGCCGGCATAGCCGAGAGATTTCTGATAGTTGTAGTAATAGGTGGCGCCGTTATCCGTCCAATAACCGAAGTATTTCAGAAACACATCCGCCTGATTTCCCGGCCGGCGGACATTTTGGATTCCGTTCAGATCCCGGCCCCAGGCATCCAGGGTTCTTTCGATGCCCTGTCCGGCAACTAAAATTGTACGGTGTGTAAAACCGGGCGGTACGCGCTTGATGCCGGAATTAAGCGCGTCAGCGGCCATTTTTATGCCGTCACCGCTCATGCGTGACACCATAAATTTTGACGCCGGGGACATGATCCATGTTCGGCCGGCGGGGCTGAAGGAAATCCACGGGGTGGCGGTATGCGCCAGGGAAAAAGTGTGCGGCGAAAAGACATGATTGGCATAGCTCATGTGCAGCGGCATTTTCGGCAGCCGCGACAGCTGCGGGAACACGGCCGCGGAGGCCGGCAACCGCCCGGCGGTCTGTACGGAAAACAGCACACAGGAGCGATGAGCATACGCCCGGATGGAACCGGTCAGCCGGGTGTGGTCAACCGTCCACTGAAACGTGGTAAGTTGGTAGGCCCCGAGGGAGTCTTTGCCGTTGGTGCGCGTCACATGCCGCACAGGCGACGGCAGCGTGCCGCCGAATATCATGCCATGGCCTGCAAACTGGACGCTGTAGCCTGTTCCGCGGCCGATGCGGACTTGCGGCGCGCCAAAAGGCTGTGCGGCGGTCAGCGCGGCGGCCGGTAACGCCGCCGCAAGGGCGGACATAATAAAGGCCCCGGCAGCTGGACGGCCGCATTTCAATAACCCGGTTCGGCGGACTGGGGTACGCATATCGGTTCTCCGCATTGTTCATGTTCCATCGGCCGCAACAGCCATTCCTGAATCCGCAGTGTAATTCCGGAACTTGGGCCCGGCAAATGTTCGGCAAGCTCAACTTCCAGGATTTTACGCACCGGTCAACCCGCTTCATTGCGCGGGCGGGTTTTCCAGCGGCGGTGAATCCAAAGATATTGGGAAGGGTCTTCGCGGACGAATGTCTCAATCGCTTTGGTATAGCGTGCGGTTATGTAATAAAGTTCATCCGGTTGATTTTGCCAGTCTTCGGGATAAATAACATCGGAAATGCCGACATCAAATTCAAACCGGTCGCCGCGCCGCCGCGCATAGCCGATAATCACCGGCACATTGAACTGCATTGCGAGCAACCCAATACTCTTATAGGTACTGGCCAGCCGGCCGAAAAAAGGCACGAACATGCCTTTTCGACCCGCGTCCTGATCGGCGATGATCGACAGCACGCCGTTGGATGCGAGCACCTGCTGGGCGGTGGTGGTCACGCCGCGTTTGGAAAGAATTACCTGCCCTTTTTTTTCCCGCACGTCAAGCAGCCAGGAATCAAAATGCGGATTATCAATGGGCCGGGCGATGCTGTAGGACTTGAACCCGAGCGTTGCGAGTGTGTAACCAAGTATCTCCCAGTTACCGTAATGCCCGGTGAGCATAATTGCACCGCGACCGGTCAGAAGCACATTAAGTCCTTCGGCAAGTTCGTTCAGGTGCACATACCGGTGATAGGTCTGGATGTTGATGATGCGCGTGGAGAAAATGACATCCATCGCCAATTCGCAGAAATGTTGAATAGATCTCCGACCGACCGCCTGCAGCCGCGATTTGTCGAGTTCCGGCAGGCTCAAGGCGAGATTTTCCAGTGCGCGATCCCTGTGTTTGCGGTCCACCGCCCACAACAGGGATCCGAAGGCCCGCGCCGTGCGTAAATTCGCGTTCACCGGGAACAGGCCCAGCATCATGCTTGCCCATCGCGCCGCCAGATATGTTGACCAGTCCAATGCAGGATTCTGACTTTTCATTGGTGATTAATTTAGCAGACCGCGGCAGTCTTGTAACGTGTGCTTGCCGCGGAATGAAAGGGAAATAAAACGGTTTGCCGGGCGTTGCCCATTAGACGCGCAAACCTGCGGCACGTGCCGCCGACTCGCCGCAAACGGAGAATTTCGTGAAATTAACAATCGTCACCGCCGGCGCCTTGCTGTGCTTTGCCCTTTTCACCGGACCGGCCGCGGAAATCACAGGGCAAACGCCGGCGGAGAACATCATTTTTCCGCCGCATTCAGGCGTGGTGAATGTGGCGGTCCGCTATGGGGCGAGCGGAAACGGCAAAACCGATGACACCGCCGCCATACAACGCGCGATCGATGACAACGAAGGCAAATTTCGTATTCTCTATTTCCCCAACGGCACCTATCTGGTATCCCGACCGCTTACACTGGGCAAGGATCTGGCGAAATGCAAGCAACTGGTGTTTCAGGGCCAGAGTGAAAAAGCCACTATTTTGCGCCTCGCGGATCATAGTCCGGCGTTTGCGGACCCGGCGCATCCTGAACCGGTGCTGAGTTTTTTTGACGGGCAGTCCACCGGACAGGCATTTCATAATGCGGTGTTCAATATGACAATCAACACCGGCAGGGGGAATCCCGGCGCAACGGGCCTGGAGTTCATTAACAACAATCAGGGCGGTCTGTTTAACGTGACCATTGCCAGCGGCGCAAAAGACGGCGCAGGGGCGACGGGGCTGGACATGGACCGGCGCTGGCCGGGGCCGGGATTGATTCAAAACCTCACGGTGCGCGGCTTTAACATCGGCATTTATATCAGCCAGTATGACTATTCCATGGTGTTTGACCGTATTACGCTTATCAAACAGCACATCTGCGGAATTGAGGATGAAAATGAACCGGTCACCATTCGTCGCCTCGTGAGTCACAACAGTGTGCCGGTCATCAATGTACTGGACCATCTGGCGCAGGTCGCGGTTTACCATTCGCGGTTCCTGGGCGGGAGTGCCGCCCGGCCGGCGATTATCAACCGTGCCATGTTGATTTTGCATAACGTTCGGCAGCAGGGTTACCGTGACATGGTGCACAACATGAATACGACCAGCCCGCAAAGCCTGACATTCGGCGCGATCCGGCGATTGCGTGCGAATCATGTCAAATTATATCTGTCCCGGCCGGGGCGATCGCTGTTTGGAAACAAGCCGCATATGCTGAATGTTGCGGTAAAAGACCCACCGGCCATACCGTGGGCGGCGCCAAACCGTTGGGTCGCCGTGCGAATTCATGCGAAAACAGGTTCCACGGCGGCTATTCAGGCGGCATTTGATCGGGCCGCCCGGGAACACAAATCGACGGTTTATTTTCCGGGCGGGCGGCCGCAGGGAACGTACACAATCCGGCATACGATCATTATTCATGGTTCGGTGCGCCGGGTGATAGGCCTGGAATCCAATCTGACCGTGGCTTCGCCGTTGCGGCGCACAAAGAATCCGGTATTTCTAATCCGGCGCCTTGCGCACAAGGCACTGGTCTTTGAGCGTTTCTGGATGACGCCGTGGAAGGCGAACGTGTCCTACCCCATGCAATTTGTCTGGTTCCGCAACCAGACAAAATCCGCCCTGATCCTGAAGCATCTGATGGCCGACGCGACGCTTTACAAAACCGCCCGCAACGGCAGCGGCCCGCTGTTTATTCAGGATGTGACGACGTCCGGCGGCCTCATCCTTTCCCACGGACAAAAGGCATGGGCGTGGCAATACAATCCTGAATCCGAAGGCACGCTTATTCGCTGCAACAATGCGCAGTTCTGGATATGCGGGCTGAAAACGGAAGGCCGACCCATTGTCGCGGATATATCCAACCATTCAAAATTGGCGGTGCTGGGCGCTTATATTTATCCAAGCTGGGCCGGGAGTCCGCAGGCGGCGGCCATGTGGCGGATAAACGACTCGCGCGCATCCCTGGTATATGTGGAAGGGGCGATGACGAACAACAACAATTACCCGGTGGAGGTTGCGGAAACCCAGGGATTGCAGACGCGTTTATTCCGGCGGGGCGGGCCGGGATATTATTATCGCGGCGCCGGCGCGCTTATGCCGCTGTTTTACGCCGGCCCGCCGGAAATCCGCCGGTCCAAATAGAATTGCGGCGGTTGCACGGGCGCGGGAGGTTATTTCGCCGGTTTGCGGTGGGGGGGATTAAGGAGGAAAATAAGCGGAATGCAGCATGCGCAAAGAACGGCCAGCAGGCGGAAGTCATCCACAAACGCCCACAAGGAAGCCTGCTTCTGCACCATTTCATAGGCCAGTGCCAAGCTTTGCCGGTGAACGGTCGCCGCCGGGCCGGTGTGGGCCAGCATCGCCTGCAGACGATTGATCGTGTGTCGCCAGCGCGGATCTGTCGGCGTGGCGGAGGCAACCAGCAGGCTCTGCCGGGCCTGGCTGGTGCGGGCCAGCATGGTTGTCGTAATGGAAATGCCGATGGCTCCGCCCATGTTCCGCATTAAATTGTAAATACTGCTGCCGTTGCCGATCTGTTCATTGCGCAGTGTACCCATG
>JAJZKJ010000225.1 GCA_021804195.1 Acidobacteriota bacterium | reverse complement strand
CGGGCGGCTGCTGATCGAAGGGAATGCCGGCCAGCGGCGGCAGCCAGCGCGAGCCCGCGTGCAGCAGCGCATCGAGCTGGTGGCGCTGGAAAAATTCCTCCATCCTCTGCTGCGCGCTGCACCGCATCTGCGTGGCGCGTAAGTAGTCCACCGCGCACATGCGGGTGCCGGCATAAAGCCCGGCAATCTGGGTGGGATCGGCAAGCTTCTGCAAATCGGGGCTGGCGATCAGCGGGGCAAAGGCGGTCGAACCTTCGGCATAAAGAATGGTTGTCGCCGTCGGGCCGTAAGGAAAGTCGGGCAGGCGAGTGGAAATCAGGGTCGCGCCCAGGCGCTTCAACTGCCGCAGTGCGGCCGGGTAGAGCGGTCGAATCGGGCTTGCGGCGGGCAGACTGGCAAGAGGAAAATACCCGATGCGTATTCCCTCCAGCCGCGGCGACGATGCGGCTGTAAATGAAAATTCGGCGTCCAGCGCGGTAGCGTCACGCTCATCCGGCCCGGCAATGGCGGCCAGAATCGGCCCCAGGTCGGCGGCATAGCGGGCCATGGGACCCAGCTTATCCATCGTCCAGCTCAGGGCCATGGCGCCGGCGCGGCTGACCCGGCCGTAGGTCGGACGCAGGCCGGCAATACCGCACCAGGTGGAGGGATTTACGATCGAGCCCCAGGTTTCCGAACCAATGGCAAAGCCCACCAGACCGGCGGCTACGGCCGCGCCCGGACCGCTCGAGCTGCCGCCGGTCCAGCGTTTTGGATTCCAGGGATTCAGCGCCGCACCGGTGAGCGAGGCCGAAGCCACGTTATAGTTGCCGCCGCCGGCCAGCTCGATCATGGCCAATTTTGCCATCAGCACCGCGCCCGCGGCTTCCAGCCGGGCAACCACCGTGGCATTGGATTTGGGAACGCGATCGGCAAACGGCGGTGCGCCCCAGGTCGTGCGAATCCCGGCGGTATCCAGCAAGTCTTTGGCGCCCCAGGGAATGCCATGCAGTGGGCCGCGGTCATGACCGGCCGCCAGTTCCCGGTCGGCGCGCCGGGCTTGATCCATGGCCAGCTCGGGCGTCAAAGTAACGACGGCATGCAGCCGCGGCCCATAACGCCGCAGCCGGTCAAGGTAAAACTCCGCCAGCTCAACCGCGGTAAATTCCCGCCGGCGCAGGCCCGCGCCGAGCCGGGCCAGACCGGCAAAGGCCAGAGATGAAGGCAAGGGTTTCATGGCCGGCGGGAAGGCGTCAGGGCGACTGTGGGCGGGGCCAGAAATACGCTGGCCGGCGGATCAGAGTAGCCGAGGGGAAAGCGGCGCATTTGCCGCAATTGACGCGCCAGCGTGGACAGAGATGCCTGATAAAGTTTTCTCTGTTCTGCCGTCAGTTTCACTTCCACGGCCGGAGGCAGGGCTGGCCGCGCTTGCGGCGGCAAGCCTGGAACCGGCGCCGCCGCCGCGCCGGACGCAGCCGCCAGCATGCCGAGCAGGGATTGCGAAAATTCCCGGCGTTTGAGTTTCATGCCATTACCGTTCAAGGCTGAGTCGCATTGTAGTATAAATGCGAGATCGCAGGCGGGGTGCCTATGGGCTGAAAGCCCATGGGTCGAGCGGGTTTTTTTGCCGGGTCCCGCGCCTGTGAACGGCAATGAAATTTCAGCTTCAATCAGGATTTACAAACCCCAACTTCGACCGGGCATTTGTGAAATGATTTCGCCGGAAAGAAAAAGCGGCTGTGCCGTTTGCGGCCCTGCCGCGCGGGATAAATTTTATTTTTTCGCTTTAGAGTTTTTCGCCTTGGCCGCGGGCTTTGCTTTGGGCTTTTCCGCCGATTTTTTCTTATGATTCGCGGAGGCTTTGGCCTGGTTTTTCGAATTTTTATCTTTGGCGGCGGGTTTGCCTTTGCGCTCCAGATGTTGTTCCACGATCTGTATGAAGTCGCCCACGGTTCGAATCTGCTCCCAGTCAGCGTCGCTGAACTCCCGGGCGCCGAGCTGTTGTTCGGCTTGCATCAGCAGTTCGGCGATATCAATTTCATCCAGGTTCAGATCTTCGGTGAACGAGGCGTTGGGGGAAAGCTCGGCTTCCTCAATCGCCATTTCTTCCGCGATGAGGTGCAGGATCTTTTCCGTTAAGGCGGCGGGATGATCGGGGCTCAAATGAATCCTCAAAGTACAGCATCTTTTATTCTAACCCGGCATGGCCAAACCGGAAGTTGCGGAACCTGACTGCGGAAAGAGAACCCATATAAGCTGGTAGCAGGCGCAGACGCATGGCGAAAAATCATATGGCTTGGCCGCGATGCTGTGTTGGATTAGCCGCGGTCCTGGTTACGGCGGGATGGGCCGCGAAAAAGCCGGCGCCCGACCTGCATCTCAAACTTTCCAATGGACTGCGTCTCCGGGTGCTGCGCCGGCGCGGCGCGCCGGTGGCCAGCCTGGCGCTGCGGGTGCAAGCCGGCAGCCGGGAAGATGCGCGGGGCGAGGCCGGAGTGGCGCACGTGGTGGCGCGCTGGGTATTTGGCGCCGCGCCGCCGGAAACCCTGGCGGTCTATGGCCGGCCCCGGTACCGGGTCGGTCCGGACGCGGCCTGGGCGTCGCAAACCGTGGCGCTCTCCGCGTTGCCCGATTTATTGCGCCGGGCGGCGCAATGGCTGCGCGCGCCGGCAGCGGCGGGGTTCGCGCCGGCCCGTGCGGCGGTATTCGCCCGGGAACGCCGGCAATGGCAATTGCCTTACGCCCGTCTGCTGCGGGTGGGCTTGCCGCTGGCGATTTTTCCCCGCTGGGCGGATCGCCATGCCGGCTGGGGCAATAGCTTTGATCTTTCGCACCTCACAGCGGACGAAGGGCTGGCTTTTTTTCAGCGCTATTATGTGCCCGCCAATGCCGTGGCTGTAATCGTCACATCCGGCCGGCGGCTGCCGGCGCTGCGCGAGGCGGAGCAAATCTTCCGCGTCCTTCCGGGCAAGCCGCGTCCCTCGCGGCCGCCGATACGGCTGCCGCGTCTGGTGAAAGAGCGGCAATTCTCCATGCATGATCCGGCCGCACATTGGCCGGCCCTCGCCATCGCCTGGCCGGGTCCGCGGCGGCGGAATCGCGGCTACCCGGCCGCCGCCGTGCTGGGCTGGATGTTATTTCATGGCTCGAACAGCCGGGCGGCCATGGCCATGGTGGACCGCCGTCATGCCGCGCTGGAGGTCAGCGGCGGACTGGGATTTCCATTCACCTCCTGGCGGGCCTATCAATCGCCCGGGGTGATGGGAGCTCTCGCGGTCTATCCGCCCGAAAACCATTCCGCCCTGATCGAAGCGCTGATATTTCGCGAAATCCACGAAATTTCGGTCAACGGCATTACCGGAAACGACCTTGCCTGGGCGCAGTCCGGCATGGCCGCGGCTTGGTGGCGGGCGCGGCAGACCTCCGGCGGTCTGGCGCGGCAGTGGGCGCGGGTGAAAAACAGCCGCAAACATCTGGGGCTGTTGCGCATCCTGCGCGTGCAGCCGCGCGACGTCATTCGTGTGGATCAGCAGTATCTGATTCACTCCCGCACCACCCTGCTGGTGGATGTGCCCACGCCGGGAGTGTACGCCACGCATCTGCCCCAGCCGCCGCCGGCGGCAACCCTAGCGCCGGCCATCATTTCGGGTCCGCCCCCGGCTCCGTCTCCGCGCATTCCCGATTATTCCCCACCCCGGCCCGACACCGATCAATTTCCCAATGGCCTGCGGATACGCATCGTGCGGCTTCCGGGTGTGCCGCTGGCCGCGGTGCGGCTGGCGGTCAAGGGCGGAAAAGCCTATCAGGCGTCCCATGGCCTGGCCGCCGCCGATGCCGCTCTGATGGCGGCAAACGGAGCCCCTTGCGCCGCCCGCGCGGGCGTGCGTCTGCGCGTCCGCGCCGGCTATGACAAGGCCACCATCAGCCTTTCCGGCCTGGCCTCGGCGTTGCCGCGGATGCTGCAATGCGCGGCCAATCTGGCCCGGCATCCGCAATTTTCCGCCGCCGCGGCGGCGCCGGCGCAATTACCCGCTCTCACGCATCCCCTCCAGTTGGGGCGCGCGCTGTTGGCGCGTGAAATTTTCCGCGGCACGCCCTATGGTTCGCGGCCGGGCGGCGCGCGCGCCATCACCCCGGCGCAACTGCTTGCGTTTCACCGTTCGGTCTGGCTGCCCAATAACCATGGTGTGCTGGTGATCGCCGGCGAGGTTTCCCGCTCCGCCGCCCACAACTGGGCCCAGAAGTATTTTGGCGGCTGGCCGTTTGGTTATCCGCCGCGGCCGCGGTGGAAGACACCGGCCTATTCGAATGGACTCAGGCTGATCCTGGTCAATCGCCCGCAAGCCCGGCGAGTCGTGGCCATGCTGGGCATGCCGGGACCGAGCCGCGGCGATCCGGGTTTTCGCGCGCTGTTAGTGGCTACGCGCGCGGCGCAATCGCAACTGCGGCGCCGTTTGGGTTTCAGGCGCAAGGCTCTGCATGCCTATTGCGATCCGCTGGGCCATGCCGGCGCCTGGATCACCGAAATGCGTCTGCCAAGCGCCGGCGCCCCGGCCCAGTTGCGCCAGATTGTCACCATGCTGTCTGCCGGCTCCGGACCCTGGTCTCCGGCGGGTTTGCAATGGGCGGGACGGCAACTGGCGGCACGTTTTTTAGTGGGTACGCAATCGGCCGCCGCGCTGGCGAATAAGCTGCTGGTTCCGGCAATGTTTTCCACGCCCTTGAGTTATCTTTCCACCTACATACACCGGATTCAGTCGGTAACCCCGGAGCGCGCGGCCAAAGCCTGGCGGCGTTACGTGCGTCCGGACCAGGCCACGCTGGTGGTCGTGGGTAATGCCGCTCGGCTGCGGCCGGAGTTGGCCCGGCTGATGCCCGGGGAACAGCTGGTGATCTGGCATTCCCCCGCGCAACGCGCCCTCCCCGTTGCAATTCAGTCTCATTAAAATTA
>JAJZKJ010000224.1 GCA_021804195.1 Acidobacteriota bacterium | reverse complement strand
CGGCTGGGCCGCCAGCGACGGGCCGTGTTTCCGCACACGATGTCCTCCGCTTTCGAATTGCGTTCCCACCCACCACGCGGGGCGGCCTTCTATCCCTGGGGCCAATTGGAAATGGCGCGAAGCTGGTGGCTGCGGGCCGATGGATAGCGGCCACCCCGGGCGCGGGTGTGGCTGTATTATGGAATCCGCGGCCGGCTGCGGGCGTGGCTGCGAACACCGTTGGCGGCTGCACGATTGCCGTCGGCCCTCATGGTTTGCTGCGAATTTGCGCCGGCTCCAATCTTCCCGACAGTGGCCGGGCGGCATTGGGGCAAATGGTGGTGGATGTGAGGCTCAAAGGCCAGCGGACGGGAAGAATCCAATTTCTGGCCCACGGTCCAAGAAGCCGACACGCCCGGCTGGATGCGGGCGAGCGGCTACCCGCTTGGCTGCGGAATCCCAGGGCTAAGGGGGGGCCAGGCGACATGGCCATGGCCGTATCGTCGTTTGCTGGGGCTGGCGGATTAAATTTCCATCTGGCGGGCAGCGGTGAAAAAGGGGATAGTGGGGCGAGCGCGGTATGGATCAACCTCGTTCCGGGTGCCAGTTGGCCTGACGCCCCCAGCTATGGGAACCTCTGTGCCATACGCTTCGGGTTTGAGACGGGTGCCATCAGCAGCAATTATGCCCGGGATTTACACTTTGCGCTCTCGGTCCAGGCCGCCTGCCGCAAGGCACGCCAAGAAATAGCCGCGGTATTGGCGGCTGGCACCAACCGGGAGCAACTCGACGCAATTAAGGTGCTGGCAAAAGAATGGGACCACGTGTCTCGCCAGGACGACCTGACCTTGAGCCGTATTAGGGCGCTCAAATCAATCACTCTCCGCGTGGAGCTTTATCCCGGCGGCCCGGTGGTGGAAACCGTTGCCTTCAGAAACCGCGGGGCCGCCACGCAGCCGGCAAAGAATCCGGATGCATCCAAGCCGACGCAATAGGAACATGGTAGAATTCAAAAATAAGGGAGTTGTTTATGCCCGCAGCCCAGGACCTTGTAGACCGCTTGCGCGATGCGTTGACCGCACGCGATCAATCCATTACGCAGGAATTGCGCGATCTGGCCACGGCTTACGTGGAACTGTGCCGGGCCGTCAATGACCGCATCCGGCGGTGCGGACAGCTTTTGCGTCAGGGGCTGAAAACTGAGGCGGTGAATTTGGCTGAGGCGGATCCCAACCTGCTGGATCAACTAACCGCCCTGGATTTTCCCGAGCGGGACGCCTGGCAGCAATGGTGTGTTCAATATGGTTTGGCCGAACCCCCGCCGCTGGATATGGAATCCGCCGGGGCAATCAACGAAGCCTACACCGCTGTGCAGCCCCTGGAGGTGCTGCTGGCCAAGCACCGGCGGCTGGCTTTGGCGCTTGCCCCGTTGCCGCTGCGGCTGGTGGTGATGCGCGAAATTGCCAAAGCGGATAAATCCGCTAATTTTTGGGCCGATGATATACGCACCTTTGAAATCGCCCGGCTGGGGGAAATTCGTCAGCAATGGGCCATGGCCGCCGCTGATCGGCATCTGCCGGGGCTGCTATTAAATGAGCTTAGTTCCGGCCAATGGAGCGTGGCAATTCCTGGCGACCTGCTGCGGGCGGTAAAGGAGCGGGCCGGGGCAATTCAGGCCCAGGAGATTCAAAGCCAGTTGCAGCCGCTGCTGGCGACGTTGGATACGGCCTATTCGGCCATGGAAGAGCAAAGTTGCCGCGATTTGATCTTGCAATGCCGGGAGCTCCTGGGAACGACCACCCCTGCGAAAGATGTCAAAGAGCGTCTGGCGGCGGTGCAGGCTTGGGTGGATGGTTTGGAAAAGGTCCGGGCGGACCACGCGGAATTTGAAAAGGCCTGCGCCGGTTTGCAGCAAGCCATTGATAACGCCGCCACCAGCGATGACATTCGCAAAGCCTATCAGGCCACCACGCGCTTCAGCGAGCCGCTGGCTGTGGAATTGGAGCAGCGCTATCAAGCCTGCCTGGCCCGCCGGGAGCGGCAGGCGGTGAGTCGGCGGCGGATGATTTATTTTGGATCAGTCGCCGCGGCGGTAGTGGTATTGGTGGCCCTGGGGCTTTTTACATTTTTCACCATCCGCAGACACGAGGCCAGCGGATGGGCAGCCGTGCTTAAGGCGGCCCGGCACCGTGTTACACATCAGGGAGATCTTGCGGATGGCCAAAAGGTGCTGGCCATGGTGGCCAAGGCTCCAACGGATGTGCGAAATGCCCCCGCTGTAACTGCAGGCATTGTGGAACTGCGTAATGCGCTAGCTGCCGACAAGGCGCGCGCCGAAAAATTCAAAGTACTTGTCGCCACGGCCGTGCGGCTGGGCGTGGGCAGCGCCCGGGCGCTTGGTGCCATGCAGATGGCCAAGGCTATGGCCCGCAGCTCGGCGGAAAAGGCGCTGGTAACGCAGTGGCTTGGCAGGCAGCGACTGTACCAGCAGGGTCAGCAGGCCAAACGTGATGCGGCGTTTAATAGTGCCGCAGCGGCGCTGTTCAAGAAAATGAACCGACAGTTTTCCGCTGGTGCCTTGGTCCGCAGCCCACAGGCAGTGCGGCGGGAGCTGCACGCTCTGGCCGCAGGCGTAAACCTGTTGGCGGCCAGCCAAAACATTACGCCGTCGCTGTACAATGCGGAAATCACCTCGCTGCGGGCCACGCTGCACCGTCGCCGCGTGGCCTTGGCCAATGCGGTATCCGATGATCTGGATTATCAGAAAATTATGGATCCGCCGGCTTCCGTGAGTAGTTACGTGGCGGCGGTGGCCGGGTATGTAAAGGCTCATCCGGATGGAAAATTTATCACCTCCGCCAATACCCTGGTCGGTCAGACTGCGGCGGAGCGGGCGGTGAGCGCCTGGAGCAATCTGGTGCAAGGCTGGAACGGGCGGATATTAAACCCCCATCGGACCAGTGTGGCCGCCCGAATCGCAGCGCTGAAAAAATACCGGGCGGCGTTTCCCGATTCCCCCTTAAGCGCCGTTGCCCAAAGTTATCAGGCGTATTTGGTCAGCGGCCTGGCCGCCACCGGTGCCGGAGGCCCCTGGCGTGGCCCGCTAAGCCACGTGCTGCATAACCGGCTGCTTCGTGGGCTGGACGTGCTGACTGCCACCAATGGCCGCCGGTATTTTGTTCGCCCGGGTACCCAGGTGGCGGCGGGGGCGATGGGCAGTATTAAGATATACCAGTTTAAGGCCGTGCTTTCCGCGGATGGCAGCCAGACGCTGGTGGTTTTGCCAGTGGGGGTTGTGCTCAAATCCGACCGGCCAAAGGCCAGCCCGCAACGGATATTTACCCGCCGGGTGGAGCGGGCCATCGGCAACCTGCACTTTGACCAGTGGGATATCATTGGGCTAAAGACTATGCGGCGGCTGAAGGCTTCGCCCATGAACCCGGTGATCAAAGGCATTTTGATGTCGGATTTGATTTTCCTGCAAAAACCGCTGCTGAGCCGGCACGATGCCCGGCAATTTACGGTTGCGGCGGGGCGGTTGAGTGATTTAAATTTGGAAAATATCAACTGGCTTAATCCCAAAAAGCCTCCGTCGGGTCATGTGGTACGCGGAGTGGGCGACGCGTTGACCAGATTGCCGGATCTTAAAATCATGCTGGCCGGTATTACCGCTGCCGACCAGTCGCTGGCCCGTCGGGTGCTTTTCCAGGTGGCGGCGCTGGGCATTTACACCCCGGGTGCGGCCCAACCAACGGTGGCGTGTACGGTGCCGCCGCCTGATGGTTCCAGCGCCTCGGTGGTGGCGGGCGGCGGGGGCGCGGCGCGGCTGGAAAAAATTGGCGTGTTCAAGGAGGGCCATTGGCGTCTGGGTACCAATAGCGGCTTGGCTGTTACCAACGGTAGCTTGGTGTTTATCACCAGCCCGGGAAAGTAAGAAACCTGGAAAGGAAAGGAATATGACCATGGCTGAAGAATCTTTTTTTGTGCGTTCCCGCGGTAAGGTTACCGGGCCTTTTGATTTGGCGGGCTTGCAGCGGCTGGTGCGGCTGGGGATGCTTTCGCGCGTGCATGAGCTATCCGCGGATAAACAAAACTGGTCCCCGGCATCGCGCACGCCGGGCCTGTTTCCCGAGGCCGGAGCGCAGACCGCTGGGTCAAGCAACCAGACGCCGGGGATCGAAGCTGATGATAAACCCCCAACCATGGTTGAAACGGCGGAAATTTCGGAAACAGCCGTTCCGGTGGCGTCAAACATGCAATGCGCTTCCTGCGGAGGAATTTTCCCCGCAGCCCAGGTCTACCTTGACCGTGGACGTAATCTGTGTATTTCCTGCTTTCAGAAGCAGTCAGCAACGATACCGGGAACAGCAGCCGGATTGGATAACGGAAGGGCGGAGAGCTACCGAGGCATGGCCGTGACCTCAATGGTCTTGGGAATTTGCGGACTGGTGATTCCGTTGGTTGGTGCTGTTTGCGCACTGCTGGCCATAATCTTCGGATCGCTGGCGTCGCGTGGTAACAAGCGGCTGGGTAGCCGGGACGGATCGGGGATGGCCACCGCCGGATTGGTCATGGGGATTATCGCGGCAGCAGGCTATGTCTGCTGGCTTATTTTCTTTCTGGTCATGATGTTTATTGCGGCGGCCGCTGCGGCTCACGGCACCCAATGACGGTGGGGCTGCGGGACCGTTAATCCTGAAAGAGCGGTGGTTCTTGTCTCCAGCCGCACCGCTTTGTTATGGCATTCGTGCCCTGAAACTCGCCCAGCGGGTTGCTGCGTTAAGCGCAGCCATTGACAGAATTCCCCAGCGTTGTATAGTTTGTATTGGCACGTAGTCGTGTGCCGGTATGTATTTCAGTTTTGGACGCGGGCCTGCTGGTGGTAGCAGTACGTCAGGGAGCCAAAAGGAATAAAAAACATGGTACGGCAACAGCACCAGATAGCTTGGGCGATGATGGGCGTGGTGTTCTGCGGATTGGGGGCAGGGCATTGCTGGGCAC
>JAJZKJ010000223.1 GCA_021804195.1 Acidobacteriota bacterium | reverse complement strand
TCCGATCAACACAAGCCCTTGACCCATGCACGCGAACCGCAGGCCCGCGGATACCGGCCGCATTTCATCAATTCCGATTCACAAAAACCTCGCCCGAAATGCGTTTAATGCCCCGCAACGGACAATGTTCCCGCCTTGAGCCTGCGGCCCGCGGCAGCCAGAGCCGAGCGCATCCGTGGGGTAATGACCGAGCCAAACAGCTTGGGATTGAGCACCACCAGACAAACGCCGTTGTGCAGGTTCTCCGGCTTTATTCCCGCGGTGAATTTGCCCGTTTTTACCGCCAGCGCCACCCGCATAAAGGCCCGATCCAGCCGGATGACAGCGCTGGCCGGCGTAAATTTAGAGCAGGTTGAATTGTTGTTTTGATTGCGATTGCAGCCGAATACGTAAATGGGATCGCCCCCTTTTTTTACGCGGCGGTCCGCCTGAGCCACGGCCTCAAATACCCCCTTGCCGGCGGCATCCACATTCTGGTAAATGACGTCAATATGCTGCTGGATAAACGCTTCAGCCTGGCTCTTGGAAAGGGCCGGCTGGTCCCAGCTTGTGTAGGCCTGGGCCACGCGGATGTGCGGATTGACGCTGCGTGCCCCGGCACGAAATCCCCGAAAACAGGCTGTTACGGAGGGAATTTTCTCACCGCCGATGAACCCGATTTTCCCGGTTTTTGAGAGCATTGCCGCCAACATTCCCAGTTGATACGAAGGCTCGGTAAGGTCAAAGTTCAACGTGGCGATGTGCGGCTTGGCAATGTCCGCCCCGCTCACGGCGAAGCGCGTTTTCACCCCCTGTGCGGCGACCTGCGTCGCAGGCACCAGAAATTCATATCCATGCCCGATGACCAGTTGATAACCGCGCATGGCGAAATCCCGCATCACGTTCACCGCCCGGACCGGGGACACTCGTTCCACCACGGAAACGCGGGCGTGAAGTTTTTTTGCCGACCCGCTCAATGGCGTCGCGTCCTTCCTGATTCCAGCCGCCGTCAGTCACCGAGCCGGAACAGATTAATGCGATTTTCATTTTGGCCAGACACGGCTTGCCGTACACAGTTGCCAGAATTACCGGCAGAATAACCCACAACAGCACCGCGATCCGGCGAGGATTGAATAACAGCGGCAGCTTAAACGGCATGGCAGCTCCTTTTGCTCGGCCATTGGGCGGCGCAACTGTCAGGATTATTGGCTATGATTCGCGGAAAAGCCAGCCGCGGGAACTTATTCACCGCGGCGCTTCACGCGTACGAGGGTAAGCGACATGTCACCGCCATTCACCGATTTCACGGGCTTTATCTGTGGAAATACAATGTGCACGCGCGCGGCGGCATGATCCACGCCCGACCTGATCAAAATTGCTTTTATGATTTTTTCACGCCGCTGGGCAATTAGAATGGCGACCCCACGGGTGCGTCGCACGGCCTGGCGCGATGCACCAGGTTCCAATATGGAGGCCAAAAAGCCGATCGCCCGGGTGCAATCCGTCAGGCGATGATTCAACCGCGTAAGTTCCACCCGATTAAGATTCACGGCGGCGGAACTGAGGCGTATGGCAACTTTCGCCTGCAACCGCCCCACCATTACCACCCGCTGCCGCAGCAGTTGCATCTGCCGGCGGCGCAGCGCATTGATCAATTCAACGGCCTGACCCGGGGTGGGATTGGCGCGACGCCGCGCCACCGCCATGTCCGCGGTGCTGATGACCTGCCGCACCACTACCTGAAGCGAATCGTGCGTACGCAATAAATGAATGACGCGGTTCAGGTTTTTTCCACCCTGCCAACTCAGGCCGGTCTGGCCGGGGGCGTAGTGGATGATCTCGGTGGGCCAGGGAGCGGGTACCGCCTTGCCTCCCCCAAAAAGGCCGTTGGCAAGCTTCAGCGGCGAACTTGCAATTCCGATGGCAATCGCTTTGGCCAGTGATCCGATAACCCCGCCTTCCACCGCGGACATGGATATGTGGGAGTGGCGAACCGGCACGCCGAATGAAAGCGTGATTGACCCGTCGGGCGCCTGTATGGCCGCCACGGCAACATCCAGCGGGGTGGGCAATTTCAAAACTCCGGCCAGCGGTCCTTTCGCAGGCTCGGAGAGCTTAAGATCGGTAAATACGAGTTTCACGTGCGTATCAATGTGCCGCGGGCTCAATAGACGCGTATCCGTGGAACCATCAAATACGCCGCCGTCGAGCGTAACGCCATACTTGGCCGCCGCATCATGAAACTCCGCAAGTTCCAGACCATTTAAGCTGCCCTGCACCCAGCCGTGCAACTTCGGATATAAATACAACTGCCCGCTGGCCGCCATTTGTGAAAACAATTTTCGGCGCGATGGGACCGGCCTCCGGGGAACCGCGGCGCGATTTATTGGAGACGGTGCCGCCGACCGACGCGAGGGCCTCTTGATACCCGCCGGAACACTCAAGGCCTTACGGGTAGGCGTTTTTGTTTGTGCCGCCGCCAATGTTGGTTTGGCCTGATGCACGGCTCCCGTCACGAGCTTTGCAACCTCGGCCGCCTTTTTTCCGACCTGCAAATGGCCGACCGATGAAGATTGGTCAATTGACACACGCTTTGCATAAGCCAGGACATCAAAACGGATCGGCGCCGGGCGGTGCAGGGCAGCGCTGCTTATATCCCGAGCCTCGGCTTCCATGCCGGTTACCGGGATACGAATATGCAGTCCATGATCAAGAAATGAAAAATGACAGCCGCTGATGACCACACGGCCAATCGCAAATTGCGTCTCCGGGCCGGCAGCGACGCCGGCGACAGTTGGAACAGGGGCATTCGTTGCCGGATAGGCCTGCGGAGCGGTCCGAACCGACTGCACGGATTTAACGCCGGCCTTGCCCGGTGTTTTGCTCGAAGGTTTGGCCAACACCAATCCAGCGGCGATCAGTTGATGGTGCTGGCGAACAATGATGCATCGCGGCGAAAGAATGTTCAGCAATGGAATATTGATGGAATGCTGCGCCGGCGTCACTTCTATTTTATCCGATGAAATTTCCTTAACGCCCGCCCAAATGCGCCCCCCCGGTCTTCGCTGAAAGCCGACGTTCTGAATTTTGGCGGCAAGCCTCATGGGTTGCGAAAAGTCAAAAGCGATAGGTGAAGTACGATTCATTTCGCATTGTACACTGGCATCCATTGCAAATTGGCCATCCTTCAGGCCCGCCGGATCGAACACCTTGCCGAAAACCGGCAGGATGCCCGCCAAGCCCGCGCCGCGAATTCCGGAAAGCTTCAGTTGCATGCCCACACGCGGCACATTGGCGAACGGCCGCAGACGCAGCCCGATGGAAAACGCATGTACCAGGCGGCCGGCCCGGCCGCGAATAACAAGCTGCGCCGGCGGCTCAGCCGCCGGCTTCGGGCCAAGAAAGCGCATGGGCAGCCTGTTGGCCAGTTCCAAATTTGTTAACCGCAAAGTTATTCCGGAAGTTTTACCCGGATCCGCGCTTGTACCGGTTGAGCCAAACCGGGGAAAGTTTTGCAAAACAATGGACTTCGCTTTTAACCGCAGTTTATGCACGACAACCAGCGGGAAAACCGGCACGGCCGCCAATGCGCGCATCCCCGCCGCATGCACGGGCGACACCATGGGACCCGTGGGCCGCTGCGGCCGCCCGGCTTCGGTCAGCCCCAGCGTGCTCCAATCCCCGTTTGCCCGCCGTTTAATCAGCAGGGATTTAACCGTGATCCCGGCGAGATTCACCGCAATCAAGTGTCCGGCGGGATCCAGACGATCCGCAGTTAACGCGGCATTGCTTATGTTCAGCAGGGTTTGTGCAGGCCGTTGGGCTGCTCCGGGCGCCGCAGGATCCGCTTGCGAGAGAATCAGCGAATTCAACTTCATCCCGGCTGATATGCCCCCGTTCAAATTGTGCCTTAATTCCATGGATCCATCGAGCGTGAGTTTTCCATCATGCAGCGTGGGATTAACCGTTCGTGGAAAATATGGCGCCAGGGACCGCAGTGAAAGACCGGAAACGGCAAGATTCAATGCGGCCCGGCTGGCGCCGCCCTGGGTCAATGCGGCAAAGCGAGACGAAAGCCGCAATTCCCGTACGACACCCGGAATGGCGGCGTGAATTGACAAGTGACTCCAGTGCCGGCCGACAACCTGCCCGATTCGCACATGCGATGCCGCAACATCCGCGGAAATAGGCAATTCCACCGGCTTGTAAACGTCGGAATCCGTCCACACCAAGCCCGCGTCCTTAACCGTCACCCGCCCCAACGAAAGTTTAATCGGTCCGCCGCCTTTCGCGGCGCCTTTCGGTAATATGGGACCGCCTTGCCCGGCCGGTTGAAGCGGCGCCAATCGCAGCCCCAGCAGTTCTAGGTCCGCCCGGCGGGTGCGATGAATATTAATCCACGGTTTGCTGATGCCCACCACCGCGGCTCGCAGATTTCCGGGGCTGACACTTATTCCGGCCAACCGCAATGAGGCCATTGACGCCAGTGTATCGGCGCCGTTGATAAGTTTGACGCCGGATATATGTACTCCGCCGGTATAACCCTCGGCGGTGCGGTAGATATGGCCGCTGAAATCAGCCTGAAATGCGCCACGAGACAGCAGCGGAAAAACACCGCGCGGCTTCAGGTACGGACCAAGCGGCAGCAAATCCATGCCATTGGCGGCAATGTTCATTTTCAGGCCCAGACTGTTTGCGCCGGGCACAAGCCGGCCGGAAATGGATGCGGAATCTATTAATCCCGGCGCCGTCAACCATGCCTGGATTGAACCGGTTTTAGGATGCGCCGAAACATGCTGCATATCCAGCAGAAAATTCTTTAATTTAAGACCGGCATGGGATATCGAAAAACTTCGCCCGGTCGCCAATGCTTTATCGACGAAATTCACACGAATATTGTGCCAGTCAAATGAATCAATCTGAAGCCGCGGTGGAACAGTTGCCGCGGCCGCCGCCGTTTCGACTTTCCGCACTTTTTTCCGGGGAGGTGTGCCGAAGCGGA
>JAJZKJ010000222.1 GCA_021804195.1 Acidobacteriota bacterium | reverse complement strand
TGCGATTTCGCATGGCTTTGCCAGCGACACGACGGTGCGCTGTCAGAATGAATCTCGATCATTACCCCCATGCGCGTTGCGCGCCGTGGCGGCTGAGGTTATACTCGCGCTAGTTCAAATTTTTTTGCGGACTTTATACCCCATCCATCATGGCAACTGAAGCACAACTGGTTCCCCTTGCGCCCGAATCGCTGGACGATTTTCTGCAGCTGGAAGGCAAAATTGAGCGTGTCGCCGAGGCTCTGCGCGGCGCCCGTGAAGCCCGCGGCCGCGCCGAAACCGAGGCCGCCGGCTGGAAAGCCAAATTCCAGGAGCTAAAACAGGAATATTCGGCCCAGGAAAAAGAGCTGATCTCGCTGCGCAAAGAGCGCGAGGAAGTGCGCCGCCGGGTGGAAAAGCTGGTCGAGCAGATTGATTCCCTGGCCTGAGCGGGGCACACAAGCACCGGAAAGGCGCGCAGGCGGAGAGCCGCTTCGCGTAGATTCGCCATGCAGAAAACCGTTACCCGGGTTGAAATTTACGACCAGCCCTACAATATTGCCGGCGATAACGATGCCGAATACGTGCGCCGCCTGGCCGACGCCGTGGACGGCAAAATGCGGCAGATCGCCCGCCAGGCGCGCCTGGCCGATTCCCTGCGCGTGGCCATTCTGACGGCCATGAACCTGGCCGACGAGCTGGAAACCCAGCGCGCGCGCATTGCCCGCCTTGAGCAGGCCGTGCATGAACGTGCCGCCGCCTGCGGCGCCGTGCTCGACCGCGCCCTCAGCCGGGTTGGCTAGGCGTCCGTCAGCTTTCTTCGCCGAGCCGCACCCATAAAAGCGGCGGTGCCGCTATTCTGGATAGGTGCGCATTCTTTTCGTCGGCGATATCTTCGGCCAGCCCGGGCGCGAGGCCTTGGCCCGCCATCTGCCCCGTCTTAAACAGGAACACGCGGTTGACCTCACCATCGTCAACAGCGAAAACGCCGCCGGCGGCTTCGGCCTGACTGGGCCGTTGGCCGAAGAAATCTTCGATCGCGGCGCCGACGTTATCACCACCGGCAACCACGTCTGGGACCGCCGCGAGCTGCACGATTATTACCGCGACTTCCCCGCCGATGCGGCGCGGGTTCTGCGCCCGGCCAATTTTCCTCCCGGCCTGCCCGGCGCCGGCCTTTATTGCGGCCAGATTGCCTCGGGCGAGGCATACGCCGTTCTCAATCTGCAGGGCCGCGTCTTCCTGCCCGCCATCGACTGCCCTTTTCGCAAAGCCGATGAACTGCTGGCCTCACTGCCCGCGCAGGTCAAGACCATCGTGGTGGATATGCACGCCGAAGCCACCAGTGAAAAGCAGGCCATGGGCTGGTATCTCGATGGCCGGGTCAGCGCCGTGCTGGGCACCCACACCCACGTGCCCACCGCCGATGAACGCATCCTGCCCGGCGGCACCGGTTTTCAGACCGATGTCGGCATGACCGGCCCGTTTGCCGGTGTCATTGGCTGCCGCACCGAAGATGTCTTGCAGCGTTTTCTCACCGGCGTCGCCACCAAGCTCAGCCCCGCCCGCGGCGACATTCGCCTCTGCGCGATATTGCTGGAAACGGAAAACGGCCGGACCCGGCGCATGGTGCGCATCATGGCGCGGGATACTGAATCCGCCGGCTAGTAAACCAGGCGGCGGCATGAGGGCCGGTTCGGGACTTAATGCTAGGCTGAATTATGGCCGTAGCCTGTGTTTCCGATCGTTTTTTGCGGGCCTGCCGCCGCCAGCCAGTGGACCTGACTCCGGTCTGGTTCATGCGCCAGGCCGGCCGCTACATGCCGCAATACCGCGCTGTGCGCGCCCGCCATGGCCTGCTGGAAATCTGCCAAAACCCCGAACGGGCGGCCGAAGTCACCATTACGGCCGCCGAAGAGCTCGGCGTGGACGCGGCCATCATCTTCGCCGACCTGCTGCTGCCGGCCCTGCCCCTGGGCTTTCATCTGCATTTCAACTCCGGTGAAGGGCCGGTGATCGAGCCGGTGCTGCGCGACCGCGCGGCCATCGCGCGCCTGCCTGAGAGCCTGCATGGCGAGCTGGGCTATGTTTCCGAGGCCATCCGCCGCGTGGCCGGACATTTTCCCGACACTTTTCCGGTGATCGGCTTCGCCGGGGCGCCCTTCACGCTTGCCAGCTACCTGATCGAGGGCGGCGCCAGCCGCCAGTTCGCGCATACCAAGCGCATAATCTTCGAAGATCGCGGCGCCTGGGCGCTGCTCATGCAAAAGCTCTGTCCCATGCTGGTGGAGTATTTAAGCGAGCAGGTCGAGGCCGGCGCCCGGGCCATACAACTGTTTGATAGTTGGGTGGGCGCGCTGGGCGAAGCCGATTTCCGTCATGCCGTGCTGCCCTATAACCGGCTCGTGATCGAGGCGGTGCAGGATCTGGGCGTGCCGGTGATTTATTTTTCCACCGGCACCAGCGGCTATCTGGGCGCGCTGCGCGACACCGGCGCGGCCGTGCTGGGCCTGGACTGGCGCATGGAGATGTCGCGCGCCTGGAGCGAGCTCCGCGGCGGCTGCGCCCTGCAGGGCAACCTCGACCCACTGCGGCTGTTCAGCCCGGCCGCGGAGCTGAAATCCGCCGTGCGCCACCTGATGGCGCAATCGCGCGGCCAGACCGGCTATATTTTTAACCTCGGCCACGGAATTTTGCCCGAAACCCCGGTGGAAAACGTAAAAAATGTCGTCAACTGGGTGCG
Organism: Acidobacteriota bacterium; assembly: GCA_021804195.1. The sequence goes on along the minus strand of JAJZKJ010000222.1, from coordinate 2,278 downwards.
GGAATTCTCCGCCAGCGCTTCGTAACCGGATATTTCGGCGTGTCTTCAGCTCCTCCTCAAACCGATATTGTGATCGTCGGCGCCGGCATCGCGGGCCTGGCCGCCGGATTTGAGCTGCGGCGCCGGGGTTATGAAAATTTCCGTCTGCTGGAAGCCGCCGAGCGGCCCGGCGGCGTGGTCTCGACCGCGCATCTGGCCGGCATACCGATTGAAGAAGGCCCGGACTCGTTCCTGACGGAAAAACCCGCGGCCCTCGAACTCTGCCGCGAGCTCGGCCTGGGCGAGCAGCTGATTCCCTCCCATGATGCCGCGCGCCGCACCTGGATCTGGCGCAAACATCGCCTGCGGGCGCTGCCTGAAGGCTGGCAGATGCTGGCGCCGGCGCGTCCGCTGGCTTTGTGGCGCAGCAATTTGCTTTCCTGGCCCGCCAAAGCCCGCATCGCGCGGGAGTTTTTCAGTTCGGCCCGCGCGCCGGAAACAGAAATTTCCGTGGGCGCGCTGGTGCGCTCCCGGCTGGGAGCGGAAGTGCTGGATGTGGTGGTCGCGCCCTTGCTGAGCGGAGTTTATGGCGGTGATGCCGACGAACTCAGTCTCGATGCCGTCTTGCCGCGCCTGGCGCAAATGGCCCGCCAGGGCAGCCTGGGCCGCGGCTTGTGGCGCGCGCGCCGCCGCAGAGGCGCGAATACCGGAGCAGCCAGACCGCTCTTCACCACCCTCCAGAACGGTCTGAGCGAATGCATTGCCGCTCTCGCCGCGCGCCTGGAACCGCATATTGAGACCGGTTGCCGCGTCTCGCGGATTACGAAATCCGGCGAGGGGTATCAAGAGGGGTATCAACTGGAATGCCATGATCAGGCGCCGGGATCGCCGGCCGGCCGGATCCCGCAAATCCACTGCCGCAAGCTGATTCTGGCCCTGCCGGCCTGGGCGGCGGCGGAACTGCTGCGGGAGCTGGATGGCGAACTCGCCGCGCAGCTCGCTGCCGTTCCCTATGCCTCCTCCCTGACCATCAACCTGGCGTACTCGCCCGCGCCGCCCCTGCCCGATGGATTCGGGGTATTGATTCCGCCCGGCGAGGGCCTGCGCATGCGCGCCTGCACCTTCATTCAGCAAAAATTTCCGGCCCGCGTGCCCGCCGGTAGGGCGCTGCTGCGCGTCTTCTATGGCGGCGTGCGCGACTCCGAAGCCCTGGCCCTCAGCGACGAGGAATTACTGGCGCTGGCCACGGGCGAGCTGCGGACGATTCTGGGATTAAAACAGCCGCCCGCCGCCGGCCATATCCGCCGCTGGCCGCGCGCCATGGCCCAATATACCGTTGGCCATGGCGGACGGCAGCAACGCATTCAGGCCGCGCTTGCCCGGCATGCCAGGCTGGCGCTGGCCGGCAACGCCTATCGCGGCATTGGAATTTCAGATTGCATTGAATCGGGCTACGCGGCCGCGCGCAAATTTATTCATGCATAACGGGCGCCCTGCCGCCGCATCCAGGACCGCAGCCGCAGCCAGCGCTGCAGTTTTCGCACCGGCGAGCCGATCCGGCGAAACTGCCAGAAAAGGTAATAGCGCGGCCAGCCCAGCCGGCGCAGCAGTTGCGTCCGCAGCTCGCTCGCGCGAAATTCGCGATTGCGGCGCAGGCCATAGATCTGGCCGAAGATCCAGTGTTTTTGTTTTACTTCCGCCAGCCACGGCCGGGCCATAAATTCCCGCAGCAGCAGCATTTGATCGCGCTCAATGGCGTCGTTGCGGCTGTTGCGCCGCGTGGCCTGCGCCTCATGCCGGCGAAAGGCGGCTAAGGGCTCGGAAAAATAATAAAGCTGCCCTCGCTCCAGCAGCCGCATGCAGAATTCCAGATCCAATAATTGCCGGTAGCGTTCATCAAAGCCGGTTCCGGACTGGCCGCGGCGGAACATTACCAGCGTCGGCTCGCCCAACAGGTTGCTCGCCCACGCCATGCAGCGCAGAATCGCGTCCTGCCCGCGTGTCAGGCCGGCTTTGAACTCCCGGCGCAGGGCGATCGTCCGCGATTGCGCATCCACGATCAGCGAGGCCGAGCTGACCAGCGCAACCTCCGGGTTACTTTCCAGCACCCCGGCTTGCCGCCGCGCGGCGTCGGGTGCGGCCAGAAAATCATCCTGCAAAACATATTTAATAAATTCACCCCGCGCCGCGCGCAGGCATTGGTTGAAATTGCCCTGCAGGCCCAGATTGGCGGGGTTGCGCAAGGCGCGAATCCGCGGCTCGCGGGCGGCATATTGCTGCATCAGTCCGTGCCCCAGGG
>JAJZKJ010000221.1 GCA_021804195.1 Acidobacteriota bacterium | reverse complement strand
TTCGGTGACAACAACTGAAAATTCAGGGCGCAGGAAATCAGCAGGATTCCATTGAGCGCCATTCCTTCGTGCACGCCCAGGTAATCGGCCAGAGCGCAGGCCCGGGTGGTTCCGTAGCTTTCGCCGGCGAGAAAAAGGGGGGATCCCCAGCGCTGGTACATGGTGGTATAAAGGCGTATGAAATCAGCAATGGATTTTACGTCCGGAACCACACCGTAGAACCGCTTGCCCGGTACGCCCGGCGCCAGCCGGCTGTAACCCGTGCCGACAGGGTCCACAAATACCAGGTCCGTAGAGGAAAGCCAGGTCTGATGGTTGGGAACCAGCTTATACGGTGGAGGCGTAACGTTACCCTTGGGCGTAAGTTGCACGCGAAACGGACCGGCGCAGCCCAGGTTCAGCCAGTTCGAGGCGGCGCCCGGCCCTCCATTAAAACAGAACGTCAGAGGGCGGTGGTTGCGCCGGGCCGCCGTTGTGTCCTTGGTGTAGGCGATGAAAAAAATATCGGCCTGCAGTTTGCCGGCTCCGTTTTTCAGCGGCATATAGCCGGTAGTGACGGTGTAAGGCAACACCTTTCCGTGGATGGTGATGCTCTGATGGACGATGGAAAGAGCGTTGGGATTGGCGCGTGGCAAATGAGCCGCGGCGGCGGGCGGAAATTGCGGTGGCGGCGATACCTTCCGAAGCGGCGGTTTCGGTGGCGCGGGGGGAGTGGGAATTGCGGATCGAGCGCCGGAAACGCCGACCGCCGGCCAGAGAGAGACGGCGAGAATAAAGACGCGGAGAATAGAGTTGCTCCAGCGCATACCTGGTCTCCTTTTTAAGGGCATGGGAACCGCCTCGGCGCCTATTATTTGTCGTAATAGAGAGCTACGGCCGCGTCGGTGGCGGTCGCCAGCATGCGTTCCCGCGCCGCGATCGACGCCTGATTGTAGAGTCGTTGATAATAACGATTCATCAATCGGTGGAATTCGCGGTCGCGGAGCTTCGTGGCAATGCGTTTCTGGGCGACGGCAAATGGAATCACCTTGTGCGGCCACACCCGGGTCACACGGATAATCACCACCACGTCGCGTCGCGGATTCTTCTTGTTTACGATCAGCAGCGGCGGCGCCATACTGTGCGGCCGCAGCGCGAAAGCCACCTTTTCAATCTGCGGGTTGGTAAGTTCCCCGCGGCGCACGTTCGGCCAGTGGCCGCCATTGCGGGCATGGTAATCGACGGAGTTATCTTCGGCCAGGAACGCGAAATTCGCGCCATGGCGAATTCGGTCCTCCAGCTTCCGGCAATAGGCGATCGCCTGGCGCTGCGCCTGGAGGAGCTGGGCCGGTGTGGGATGGCGAATCGGCCGGGTATGCGTCGGGTCGTGCGGATCGCGCGGCCATTGCCGGATGACAGGATAGGTGATGGTGTAAAGACTGATGCGGGCATGGGAAGTGAAATGGCTCCGGTGGCTCTGGTAGTAATTCCATATTTGACGCCGCGTGACCACCAGCGAAGGCGCAATGAGACGTGATATATACACGCGTATTGTTAACTTCTCGCGGATCTGGCGGGTTTTCCGCGCCAGCGATGATCCCTGCCGCTCCAGAGCGCGATTGGCCACTTCCGCCGAACCCAGGTACTGGGCGATGAGTTTAGCCTTTTTTTGCGCCGTCAGTACAACGATTTCTTTTTTCTGATCTTTGCTGAGTTGTTGCCGGGCCGCCTGCAGCAGCAACATGTTGTCGATCTTGATCTGCAATTGGCGGGCGATGCTGGTCATGGCCTGTTCGCGGAAGTAGCTCTGCGTGCGGCTGGTCGCGGCCTGGTTGCGAAGTTCCGCCGCCAGGGGATGGAGGATGTCCTGCACGAATAACGGCCGGCCATTGACAGTTCCCAAAAGAGCGGCCACCGTCAATGGTTTGCCCGGCAATGGGGCAGGAGCGGCTCGAATCACCGGTGCTGGCGGGGAGAGCGCCGCCAAGGCCAGGGTGGAATCGCCCTTGGCAATGTTACCAGGCAAGGCGGCGGGGCCGGCCGAAGAGCGGACGGGTCTTGCCGGAATTCGCGATGGCCGCGTTTGCGACGGCGCCTTCGGCCGTGTGCTGGTCGGCGCGCCGGGACGAATAAACGCACCGGCCGCTATGACCGAAGGCGGCGGCGGGGAAAAATGCGCACAGCCGGCGAACAAACCGGCGATCGCCGGCAGGCAGAATTTCCAGATGGATCGCCACCGTATGCGCATAACACTTTTCCCGGCGCCGCGCCGCCCGATCTTCCGGGCCGCGCCGCGTAGGTCATTGGAACATAAATATCCTGTGAACACAAAGCCGCGCCGCGGGCATTTTGACTTGCGGGTATGAAATTTCTTTGAATTGCTCCAGGAGTATAGAATTGTCACCGATGCGTTCTCGATTTGGCGTAAAATCCAGGCGAAAAACGACCGAATGGCCCCTCTGGCTGTTTGTGGGCCTCCTGGTTCTATGGGGCGGATACCAGGTCCTGCAACTGCGAAGCCGCGTTTTGATCAGCCTAGCCGCCGGGAACAGGGCACACCCCGCAACCGCCGCATCCAATCCATCGCGGATGCCGGCCGGCAATCCTTTTATGATGTCCCCATCCGCCATCGCTCCGGCAGCGCCGTCGGCATCTCCCCCAGCGATCGCCCCACCGCCCGCAGCTTTGCTGCGGGCGGTAAACGCCGCACTGGCCAAGGCTCGCCTTGCTATCAGGCGGGGGCATTGGATCCAGGCCAGGCGAAGGCTTAACGCCCTGCTGGCGCGCCTCGCCGGGATGAACCTGCCGCAGGCCAAGCGGACGCGGCGGATGCTTACCCGCATCAATCACCATACGCTGCTCGGCTCGGCCTTGTTGCCGGATGACCCGCTGGCGAAACTGATACGCGTCCGCCCCGGTTGGAATGTCGATTACGTGGCCAATCTGTATCGCATCACGCCGTGGATTTTCCTTCGGCTCAACCCCGCTCTCAATCCGGCCCGTTTGCGGGCGGGCCAGGCCGTGAAGATTGTTCGCGGTCCTTTTAACGCGCATGTGGTTCTGCATGCTTCACGGATTGATCTATATGACCGCCATTGTTATGTGGAATCGTTTCCTATTCGCTGGAATGCTTTGGCTCCCCCGGCGCCGGGAATCTACCATGTAAAAAAAAGAGATTTTGCCGGGATGTCCGGAGTTGATTTACCCTTGGGTCGGCTGATTCTCCAGCCGCGTTCCGGACATACCGGTCGAAAAATTTTTATCGCCAGCGTGGCGGCTGGTCCTATGGACATTTTCATAAGTCCCCGCGGTTTGCGAACGCTCCTGCGAACGCTTTGCGGGAAGTACTCGCTGGTCATGGTTAAACCATGATACAATAATTATCTGCGTCGTGATTCCCTGGCCGCGTTGATCCCGGCGTACCGACGTCCGCGGCGGATGTGTTTTCCACGGCGCAGCGCGTGGCGATCTTGGATGACTGTTCTGAAAATGATTGATAAAGAGGTATCTGCGTCGTTGAACGGGCGGGTGACGCCGGCGATTCCCGTTGATCAGCCGCCGGATCTGCGGCATCGCGCGGCGCTGCGGGAATTTGAAGAAAGCTGCTATCCGGCGCTGCAAAAAAGTTACCGGCGCAACCGTTATTTCCACAACTACCTGATTCGCATGGTCTGCCGTCACGTCGTACCGGGTGCAAGCGTGCTGGACGTGGGCTGCGGAAACGGCCGGATGCTGGCTGCCACGGCGCCGGCTCAGGGGGTGGGAATCGACATCAATCCGGCGGCGATCGCCGAAGCGCGCCGGCGGTTTGCCTCGCTCGTTTTTCATGAGACGGCGGTGGAAGATATCGGCGCGCTGAGTCTTCCCCGGTTCGACTACATAATTGTCTGTGGCGTTCTGCAACAGTTTTATGATCTGCATACGGCCCTTGCGGCGCTGCGGCCGCTGTGTCACCGGCGTACCCGCCTGATCCTGTGCACCTACAGCCGGCTCTGGCAACCGGTGCTGCGCTGCGCCGAGATCATCGGCCGCAAACAGGCGGTTCCTGATGAAAGCTGGCTGCCCGGGGATGAAGTGGCCAATGTCCTTTCTCACAGCGATTTTTCCGTGATCCGCCAGATACCCTGCCTGCTGCTTCCTCTGTGGATACCGCTGTTGGGCAATGCGATCAACCGCTGGATAGCCCCGCTGCCGGTCCTGCGGCACCTGGGCCTGTGCACGCTCACTGTGGCCAGACCCGTCACGCGATCTTCCGCCGCCCCATCGCCGGATTCCGTGAGCATTGTCGTGCCCGTGCGTAATGAAGCGGGAAATATTGAACCGCTGCTGCGGCGGTTGCCGCGACTGGCCCGGAAGCAGGAAGTGATTTTCGTTGAAGGCCACAGTACCGATGACACCTGGAGCGTGGTTCAGCGAACACTTGCGGAATACCACGGAGAGTTTCTGCTCACGGCGCTGCGGCAGAATGGCCGGGGCAAGGGCGATGCTGTGCGCGCCGGCTTTGCCGCCGCTACCGGCGATATCCTGCTGATTCTGGACGGCGATCTCTCCGTGCCGCCGGAGGAACTGCCGCGGTTCGTTCAACTGATTCATTCCAACCAGTGCGAATTCGCCAATGGCTCGCGCCTGGTCTATCCCATGGACAAACAGGCGATGCAGTTCTTGAACATACTCGCCAACAAATGTTTCGGATATCTTTTCACATTTCTGCTCGGTCAGCGGCTGCGCGATACGCTTTGCGGAACCAAGGTGCTGCGCCGGGATGATTATCTGCGGATCGCGGCGAACCGCGGTTATTTCGGAGATTTTGACCCCTTCGGCGATTTCGATCTGCTTTTCGGCGCCGCTCGCCTGAATCTGAAAATTCTTGACGTGCCGGTGCACTACAAACAGCGCGCCTATGGCCGCACCAATATTTCCCGCTTTCGCCATGGCCTGCTGCTGCTGCGAATGTGCCTTTTCGCCGCCCGCAAGCTGACATTTATATGATGATCGTTCATACCTACAGCCAAACCCAGCCGC
>JAJZKJ010000220.1 GCA_021804195.1 Acidobacteriota bacterium | reverse complement strand
TCCGTTGCCCCGTTGCTGGATAAACTCAAAGCCGCGGTGGGTGACATTATTGCCGGACATTGTTGTGACTGGGAGAATCCATGATTGCCGCCGCCACATGATTTGCCGCGCGCTGAATTCCATGCGTGGCGATCCGGCCGGCTGAGGCCGCCGCCGCGGCATACGGGCTGTGCTTCAGATGGGCCGCCTGGTTCCGCAGGCTTGATACGGCTCGGCCCAGATCATCCTGTAGTTTATCGGCATGGTTCTGCTGCTGCGGATTAAAGGCCTTTCCGGGGGCGACATAATTCAGGTTGTTGAGTTGCTGTCGGGCTTCGCCGATATGGCGAATGGCGGTGGTTAAGGCGCCGTGCAGCCGGGCGTAGGCCTTTTTATTCTGCCTGGCCTGATAATCCAGGGGCAAATTGGGATCCAGAATCAGTTCATGAACAGCGCTCCGGGATGTCTGGCTGGCCGGCTCGCAATTGTCCGCAGCCGCAATGCGATAAAATATCTTTTTGCCCCTCGGCAGGCCGGCGGCCAGCAACTGATCAGCCACGGCCAGTTGCCACATGCGTTTAACGCTGGTCAGGTCGCGCGCACCAAGGGCAATGTGATATCTCATCGGTACGGAATGGTCGACCGATACAATGGCCGTCAGCCGGGTCAAACCAAAATCATCGGTCGCGGTAAATCGGACAGGGATCACATCGTCCGGACGCACGCGCAGAATTTTCCGCGGAGACAAGATGTGAACAACCGGGGGGGTGTCCGCGATGGCCACGATCGGCCACGGCCGGTCGTCCTTGTTTTTTATGCCCTGGGTATCAACCAGATGAATGCGATACTCCCCGCTCAACAGGATGTGAAAGGTGGCCTGATAAGCCAGGCCGACGAGCGGGGTAAGGGGAAGCAGCCTGGAATCAATACCTTTGCCGATCTCCAGATCGCTGTTTTTTTTCAGCGGCTGGCTGGCGTGCACGATAAGCTGCACAGATGTGCCGCGCAGCACCCGGATGGATCCGCGGCGGCCGATGTAGGTTTTCGGGGTAAGGCGCGTATAGGCGGGGAACGTAAAGTGAAGTTCCAGGCTCTCAATGCGCGGCCGCACCATGGCACGCACATGGTACCAGCGGGTAATTCCCCTCCGGCAACTGATCCGGTAATTAAAGCTGGAAATAACGGATGAAAAATTGTGCTCAAAGGATCGCGGCCCGGACCGCGTCATGGCGATTGTTCGATCGCCGCCGGCCGGGTAATGCACCAGCAGATTAAGCCCCGTCATGGATCCCGGCGCCCCGCCGGCCTTGATGTTGCGCACTGTGACGGCGAGGCTGTCGCCCGCGGCCAAAGCGGTATCGCCGGGCCGGACCAGCAGTTGCAGATCCTGGCCGGTAACAGCGCTGCGCCAGGGTAGAAACGTCTGGCTCAGGCCGGCGCTGAGCCGCTGCGGCATGAGCGGCCAGAGAATAATCCATGCCAGCACCGCCGGCGTGCAGTACGCCCCGATGCGGTAAACCGCCGCAACCGAAAGCACCTGCTGGGGCTGGACGGATTGGGCATCAGTCTGGGCCTGATGAATGACATGATGAATCAATTCCGGGGAACCGGTTTCGTGTGGGTGTTCCAGCTCGGAAAATTCCACCGCACTGAGTATCCGTTCGTCATGATCGCGATGGCTGGCATGAATCAATCCGGCTGCCTGCCGTAGATGAATGGGCTTAAAAGCCGGCCGCAGCAGGATGACTGTGGAGGTGATGACGGTTCCCCAAAGTCCCAGCGTTACAATCCAGCGTACGGCCGATGGAAGATCGGGAAAACTGCCCAGCAGCAGCGCCGCCAGCAGACAAAACACAAGCATGATCAGCAACGCCCGCAGCAGGCCGGCAAGAATCACCAGTCGTTGCCGGCGACGCGCCACCATCAGCAGCGATTCACTGATCGCTTCCGGAAGTGCGGCCTTCGGAATTTCGCCGCCGGCGGCGCGGACGCCATCCGCTGGACCCTGACTGGCATTGTTCGGCGATTCCATCAACGCTTGACTCCCGCAATCCGGCATTCGGTGTTGCAGACGACGGCCGGCTGAAGACTACCATCCATTATAACGGCAAATCAACAGAAATCTTGCATATTTCCGGCATCGCGCGGCGATCCGGAAATTCAGTGAAACCGCTGTTTTTCCGCGGTGCGCCCACCGGCCGGGCCGGCCCGTACCAGACGGTTGCCCCATCATGCGGGGCGCCTCCGGAAGGGCCTCATTTAAGCCGATCCGCCAGATGGTCGCCTACCCGCAAGGCGTTGGCCATGGCGGTTAAGGATGGATTCACGGCGCCGATACTCGGAAAAAAGCTTGTGTCAACCACGTACAAATTATCCAGGTCATGCGCCCGGCAATCGGTATTCAGCACCGATGTTTTTGGGTCTGTCCCAAAGCGAAGCGTTCCGGATTGGTGGCCGACACCGCCGATCGGGATGTCTTTTTTCATATAAACGTGATTGGGAATAAGGTGCGGGTGCATGTCGCAATGGTTTAAAAGCATTTCCAGCTTGGCGCGCAGCCGCCGCATCGGTTCCTGATTGTTAAACGTGTAGGAGAGTTTAATCTGGCCGTCCGCGGTGATGGTGACGCGATTGTCCGGCTTCGGCAGGTCTTCCGTGGTGAGCCAGAAATCCACACTGTGCCGGGCCATTTCCTCCAGGGCGAATCCCGGGGCGAATTTTGGCGCATCGCCGCGAAACATCGGCCCCATTGATTTTCCGATCATCTGAATATTCCCCAGCGGATGCGGGTAATCATCAGCCTTGAAATAAAAATCATTCAGTGAAAGCGTCTTTTGGAAGCGTGTTTCATTCGGCCGACGCGACAACGCGACCACCGCATCGGAATTATGGAACATGTAATTGCGTCCCACCTGGTCCGACGAATTGGCCAGCCCGTTGGGATGTTTGTCATTGGCGGACAGCAGCAGAATACGCGCACTGTTGGCCGCCCCGGCGGACACCACCACAATATCGGCTGAAAAACTCAACATCCGGCCGTCATGCTCCGCGATAACCTCGGACACGCTGCGTCCGGATGCGGAGGTTTTGAGTTTCTTAACCTGTGCATGGGTAAGCAGGGTCACATTGCCCTGTTCCAATGCGGGCCGAATGCAGATGTTTTCCGCATCGCTTTTGGCCTGCACCAGGCAGGGAAAGCCGTCGCATGTATTGCACTTCAGGCATTTGCTGTTATGGCGCACCTGTTCATTAAGCATCACGCCCGTCGGGGCATGAAAGGGGTGATATCCCCGCTTGGAAAGTGAATCCGCAATTTCCTGGATTCGCGGTTCATGGGCGATGGGCGCAAATGGATACGGGCCGCTGGCCGGGCCTTCGGTCGGATCTTCGCCCCGCAGGCCATGAACCTGGTACAGTTGCTCCGCCTGAAGATAGTACGGTTCCAGGTCCTGGTAACTGATCGGCCAGGCGGGCGATATGCCGTCCGCGTAGGCGATTTGCCCGAAATCCTCCGTTCGCAGGCGGAACAGGGCGGCGCCGAACATTTTGGTGGCTCCCCCGACAAAATAATGGGTTCCCGGTTGAAATGACCGACCAGCGGCATCCAGCCATGGATCCCTGGAAACATATCTGTTCTCGACGAAAACGCTCGTGGCGTTCCAATTTTCATGTTCCCGCGGCAGCCAGCCGCCGCGTTCCAGTATAAGTATTTTTTTGCCCGTCCGCGCCAGGCGATGCGCCAACGTTCCCCCGCCCGCGCCTGAACCGATAATAATCACATCATACTGATTGTCCGTGGTCATGAAAAAAAACTCCTGATAAATACGGTGCACCCATGCAGCGGCCTGCCTGCCGGCCCCATTCAACTGTTCCGTGAATTGTCGCGGCTCACCGCTTCGTCGGCAAGGCAGTCGCACGGATGCAGCGTATCATGGCGGCGCGAATGGTTTAACCGCGGGCACAATATCACCCATTCCCGGGCAAATAGCCGGTGAATTTCAATACCGGCCAGCATGCCGAGAATCGGTGCGGTAAAGTATATCCAGCCGGCCGTCCAGGTATTTGCCGGTACGGCGGAGCCGAAGGTGCGCGCAGGATTCATGCTGAATCCGGAAAGCGGCGCCTCAAACAATACAAAAAGCACAATCAACATGCCGGCAAAACATCCTGTCCAGGGGGCCAGCCGCGGAATCTGGTTGACCGCCAGAACGGTCGCCATCATTAGAAATGCGATCGTAAATTCGCCCAGCCACGCAATGTTGGTCCCCCAGATTCCCGGAACGGTTACAACGTAATTTACCGCGCTGCTGGCCATCACCTGATGCCCCAGCATAAGAATCGCCGCGTATACCCCGGCCGCCCCGCCGATAAACTGGCCGGCAATGTAGCCGACGGCATCCGGCAACCGGATTTTCGCCAGCCGCAGAAACCCGATTGTAAAGGCCGGATTCATATGCGCCCCGGATCGTTTGCCGATAGGGGAATAGATCAACAGTACCGCCGTTGCGCCCATGGCCAGACCAATAACCCCGCGCCGCCAGAATTGGGATTGAATCCAGTGTGTCGCCGGCGATCGCGGATATTCCATCAGCGCGGTAAACAGCGATGCGGATATCATAAAGCCGGCCAGCAAAATGCCTTCGTAAATATAAAGTGGCCAGTTCTTACGCAGGCATTCCACCGGTGTCGGCATTGCCGCCGCGGGCGAAGAATTGACCTCCGCCTTGTCAGCTTCTGGATGGCGGGCTGTACGTAACATGCAATCTCCGGTCCCGGGGCTGCCGGTCGCCGCAGCCCTCCACGGTGCAGGACTATAACATTGCCTTGGTGGTATTCCAACCATGCTCATGCATTTACCGCCGGAGAACGGACCTTCGGCTGCAGCACCGCATATTCGCAGCCGGCCGTACCGCACAACCGGATACCAAAGGCTCCGGGAAAGCACTTTTTCGCCCAGGCGCCGGAGTTCCATTCTTCACGATTGCATTTTTTCCGCACGCCAATTAATGTTAGCTTTCATCACCTGAAGTTCGGCGGTCA
>JAJZKJ010000219.1 GCA_021804195.1 Acidobacteriota bacterium | reverse complement strand
GTTGTAGACAGTCTGCGACGCTTCACGCCGCCAGTCGCTTTCAATGAGGCCGAGCGCAGAGCGATAACGGGTACGCACCCATTGGACCGGGCTGAGCACGGCGGGATCGAGCACGAGCCGCGCGGCTCCCTGCCGGGCCATGTCGATCTGAATGCCGCCCAGACCGCGATAGAACCACTCTTCCGCGTCGCCGAGCATGAGGTGGTCCTGCGAGTCGTCCCGATTCGCATTCCACGATTCAGTCAGCGAAGTGGCGCCTTGGGCAAGCTGATAGCCGTAACTGGGCGCATCGGTGCGCAACAGCATGGCGAGCAAAACATCGGAGCGGCCATTGTCCATCAGCGCATCGACCACGTAGTGGAAGCCGATGTCGCCGGCGGTGGTGTGGTTGTGGTGGGCGCGAATGTTGGCTACCAGCGCATGCAGCACCGCGGCGTGCTGCCCCGCAGGAACCATGCCCAGCACCAGCGGCATGGCTTGCGCGGTCTGGCTGCCTTTGTCGTAGATGTGCAGCGCGGGATGGAAGAAGCGCGCATTGAATGCGGCGCGCACCTGCGCGGCTTGCCGCTCATAGCTTGCGCTTTCCGCGCTGTAGCCAAGGAGCGCAGCGGCCTTCCGCATCACTTGCAAATCCTGGTAGTAGATGGCTGTCGCGGTTACGCCCAGCGAAGTGAGCTGCGAAAAGCCGGGCGGGCCGGGACCAACGTCGTACCAATCGCCCAGGCCGTAGGCGACGATGCCGTTGTGAGCGCGGGTGCGGAGATAGGCCACGTAACGGCGCATCACGCCGAACTGCGCGGCCAGAAAGCTGCGGTTGCCGGTGCGCTTGTAGAGATACCAGGGCACAAGCACGGCGGCGCTGCCCCACTCCGGCGAATCGTTGAAGACATCGTATTTTTGGGGGAAGACGACATATTGCGGCGCGACCTCCGGCACCATGCCGGCTTTGCTTCCGCTGGTTCTCTGCGCGCCGGCGATGTTGCGCATGGTGGCGGCGTAGAGATGCGCAAAGTTGAAGTCATAGAGCATCGACGAGGCCATCAGGTGCGTTTGCTCAAGCCAGCCGAGCTTTTCACGGTGCGGGCAATCGGTGAAGATGCTCATGGAGTTGTTTTCGATGGCGTGCAGGATGAGCATGTGAATGCGGTTCAACAGCGTGCTGGATGAAACAAAGCTGCCCGCCCGCCGGGACGACGAATGGATCGCCTGGCCGCGTATGCTTACGAGGCGCACGCCGTTGCGCATCGTTGCGCCTTGCACTTCCACGTAACGAAAGCCGTAATAACTGAAGCGCGGATGCCAGCTTTCGATTGCGCCGCCGCGCAGCGTGTAAGAGAACCACTGCGGGCCGCCGGAGCCGCGCTGCGTAACAAAGCCGCGCTGGTCGAGCAGCTCGCCGGGAATGAGCTTGACCACCGCGCCGGCGCGCCCTTCGACGCGAATGGCGGGCCAGCCGGCAAAATTCTGGCCGAAGTCGTAGACGGCGATGCCGGGGGCGGGATGCGTGATTTTGACCGGTGAGTAAATATGCATCACGCGGATGGGCGGCGCAAGCTCAGGCGTGAGCGCGCCGCCGGGACCGGCGGTGACTACGGCTGCCTGCCAGTTCGCGGCGTTGAATCCAGGGCGGTCCCAGCCGCGCGGATTGCGGCGGGCATCGTAGTCCTCGCCGCCGTAGGTAGATGAGAACGTGATCGGGCCGGGCAGCGTCTTCCAGCTTCCGTCGCTGTCGATCTCGACTGCGCCGCCGCCGGCAAATTCAATGTCAAGCTGCACGATGCACCTGGGCGGCCCGAAGCTGCCCGCGAATTTGGTGTAGCGACCGGGCGTATGCAGCACCCGATACATGCCGTTGCCCAGCATCACGCCGAGCACATTTGATCCGCGCCGCAGCAGGGAGGTGACGTTGTAGCTGTCATAGAAGACCGTCTTGCGATAGTCGCTCCAGCCGGGGGTGAGGAGATCGTTGCTCACCTTGCGGCCGTTGATGAAAAGCTCATTCTGGCCGAGGCCGGAGGCGTAGAGGACGGCGCGGGCAACCGGCCGCGCAAGGCTGAAGCTCTTGCGAAAGAGCGGCATGGGCGCGGTGGGGCTGTTGTTTGGCGCCTGGATCCAGTGCGCATGCCAGACCGGCGCCTGGCTCCAATGCGCGACGGCGCTCCACGCTGAGGCGCGCCCGCGCGCGTCCCACACGCGAACGCGCCATGCATATTCATGCCGCGGCTGGAGCGCGGGGCCGGCGTAGGCGATGCCGGAGGTTGCCGCGCTGTGAACGATGCCGCTGTTCCAGAGAATGTGATTTGCGGAGGCAAAGCCGCGGCCCGCCGCGCTGACCTCAATGCGGTAGGCCGTCTGGATTACGCCGTGCAGCGACGGCGAAGCGGCGCTCAACCGCCAGGAAAATTGCGGGCGCAAGCTGCTGACGGCGAGCGGATTGCGCCAGCCGTTCGAGCGCAGGCCGCCGGGCGCAAGCAGATCGGATACCGGGCGGGACGATTGCGCGCCGGCGCCCCAGGCCGCGATGCAAAAGACAACCACAAGCACGACGCGGGCATTGAGGATGCGAGTTGGAAGGGAAAAGATGGGCGGGCTGGCGGGCATGTTCCTGTTCACGGTGATACAGCAGCCGACGACGGGAATGCAATCTACATCGGCGTCTGATAGTTTCATTCGCATGAGCCGTATTCGATTCAATCAATTTTGGGGACTGCTGGTTGGCGCGAGCGTTGGGCTTGCCGCGGCCGCGCCGCTCAGTGCGAAAACGACTGAAGCGCAGCGCGTGCAGCGGCAACTGGCGTATGTGCGTGCGCACATGCAGGGCCCATTCGCCCCCACCTGGCGTTCGCTTGGCGGCTATCAGGTGCCCACGTGGTTTCGCAACGCCAAGTTCGGAATTTTCATCCACTGGGGCGTCTATTCCGTTCCGGCATTCGGAAACGAATGGTACTCGCGCAACATGTACATCAAAGGCACGCCGGCCTTCAAACATGAGGTGGCGACCTACGGGCCGCAGTCGAAGTTCGGTTACAAGAACTTCATTCCCATGTTTCGCGGCCAGGACTTCAACGCCAACCAGTGGGTGGACCTGTTTGCGCGCGCCGGAGCGCGCTACGTTGTGCAAGTGGCCGAGCACTGCGACGGATTCGCCATGTACAACTCCACCATCAGCAAATGGAACTCGGTGCGGATGGGCCCGCATATCGACGTCGTCGGCGAGCTGGAAGCGGCGGCACGCAAGCGTGGGCTGCACTTCGGTGTTTCGTCGCATCGGGCAGAACACTGGTGGTGGTACGACGGCGGCATGCAGTTCAACTCCGACGTGCGCGACCCGCGCTATGCGGGGCTGTACGGGCCTGCCGAACCCATGGCGCTGCCGGGCGAAAACGAAACCAAGGAGCCCAATCCCAACCACCTGGAGCGCTGGCTGCCGCCCAACAAGGCATTCCTGCAAGACTGGCTGGCGCGCTCGACCGAGATTGTGGACAAGTACCATCCAGACTTTTTCTACTTTGACTGGTGGATTGGCCAGCCGGCATTCCGGCCGTATCTCAAGCGCTTTGCCGCCTACTACTACAACCAGGCGGCGCGGCGGCACCAGCCTGTGGTGTTGACCTACAAGGACGGCGCTTTCCCCGCCAACGCGGCGGTGCTGGACGTGGAACGCGGCAAGCTGAATCATCTGCGGCTGCTGCCGTGGGAGACTGATACGTCAATCAGCGTGGATTCCTGGGGCTACGTGAAGCACGACCACTACCGCACCGCCCAATCACTGATCGACGAACTGGTGGACGTGGTGAGCAAGAACGGCAATCTGCTGCTCGACGTGGGTCCCAAGGCGGATGGAACCATCCCTGTGCAGGAGCGCAACGTGCTGCTACAAATGGGCGCATGGCTCAAGGTGAACGGCGAGGCGATCTACGGCTCGCGGCCGTGGTATGTGTACGGCGAAGGGCCGACGCTGGTGAAGAGCTCGGCCAAGAATACCGACCGGCAGCATTACACGCCCGCCGATATTCGCTTCACCACGCACAACGGCGCGCTCTACGCCATCGATCTGGGCTGGCCCACAAGCGGCAAGCTGCAAATCCGCACCCTGTTCCACGGCACGCCCTATCTGAACGGGCCGGTGTGCTCGGTGAAGATGCTCGGCGGCGGCATGCTCCACTTCAGCCAGGGAGCAGACGGGCTCTTTATCGATCTTCCCAAGACCGAGCCCGACGAGCCGGCGTTTACATTCCGCATTCTGTCTGCCCGCAGTGCGACAAGCGGCTGCGGCGATGAGCACGCCATGTTGAACCGCAAACATTCCGGCCCCCAATTCAAGGCCAACTAAGAGGTGACAGACGATGCAATTGAAAAGATGCGCGGCGATATTGTTTCTATTGTGTTTCGGGATGCCCCTGGCACATGCGCAAAACGGCGACGGCCTGATCTTTCCGCCTCAGGGCACCGCCAAGGCGTGGCCGGGCACACCGCGCTACACGCACGCGTCCACCGTGGTGCAACTCAAGAACGGCGACGTGATGGCGGCGTGGTTCGGCGGTCCGTACGAAGGCGCGCCGGATGTGAAGATCTACGGCGCGCGGCTGCACGACGGCGTGTGGAGCAAACCCGTGGTGCTGGCCAGCGGCCATGGCGTGGCGTGCTGGAATCCGGTGCTCTTCCATACCCGCGACGGGCGGCTGTGGCTCTATTACAAGTACGGCAAACACACCACCACCTGGAAGGGCGCGCGCAAGTGGAGCGATAACGATGGCCGCACCTGGAGCGCGGCCGAGGATCTTCCGGACGGCATTCTGGGTCCCATCAAGGACAAGCCGCTGGTGCTCGCCGACGGAACTATCGTGGCCGGATCGTCGGTGGAAAACGGCAAGTGGAATGCGTGGATCGACCGCTCGACCAACAACGGCCAGTCGTGGACAAAATTCGGCCCCATCACCGTTCCTCCCAGCGACGATGTGCCCAATGCCGCCGCCCTGGCCGCCGGCCGGGAAAAGACGCCGCCACCCGTTGATGGCGTGCACACGAAAC
>JAJZKJ010000218.1 GCA_021804195.1 Acidobacteriota bacterium | reverse complement strand
GGTTTGGCGCATTTATCGCAAACCCGCCGCCAGGCTGGCTATAAACTCATGGGTGGCACGAACGGGGTTTGAATCAGGGCGACTTCGCTCTTCGGTGAGGCGGCGAATGATGGCCGAGCCTACAATAACGCCCTCGGCCAGCGAGCCGACCTGCCTAACCTGCTCGGTCGTGTGAATGCCAAAGCCCACGCAAATGGGCCGCTCGGTAACCTGCCGCAGTTGGGCGATATTGGGGGCAATGTCGCTTGGCAAACTGGCCCGCTCACCGGTGATGCCGCTGACGCTTAAATAATAAATAAACGCGGTACATAACCCGGCAATACGCCGACGGCGATCAGGCGAGGTGCTTGGCGCAATCAACAGCGAACTGCCCAGCCCATGTTCGCCGAGAGCCGCAACAACAGCGGGAGCTTCTTCCAGCGGTAAATCGGGCAGCACAAGGCCATCTATGCCACTGGCACAGCACAGCTTGGCAAACTCATGTGTACCCCGCTTAAAAATAACGCTGAAGCTGACCATAGCCAGCACCGGTATTTTAAGCCCCGCCGCCCGGGCCTGGCGCAGCATATCGAGCGATTTTTCAACCGTAGCGCCGCCCTCCAAAGCCAGCCGATAGCTTTCTTGTATGACCGGCCCGTCCGCAATGGGGTCTGAAAATGGAATACCCAACTCGATGCACCCTGCACCCGCCTCCTGTGCGGCCAGCAGCATCTGCGGCCCCACGGCAAGGTTGGGATAGCCTGCCGTAAAAAACGGGCACAACAATGCCTGGTGTTTGGAGCGTGCGCGAGCAAAAGCTGTGTCAATATTTGTGTTCATGGCCGAGTAGTTTAAGCGGTGCAAAGCCATTTGTAACGCGCTTGCGCGTACCGGGTCTGCCGGGCAGGGCCAACACGCGGGCATTTTCCGCAAGCAGCGGATTGTATTACAATCCGCTGCTTTAGGAGTTAGCCGCTTTATGGCCCATACAACCGATCAAACACCCACGAATGCGTTTAACCCGCTTGCCGCCATCGCCCAGCGAGCCTTGGATATTGACGCCTCGGGCATTCGTAAGGTTTTTGACCTCGCGGCCAAACTTAAAGACCCGGTGAACCTGTCCATCGGCCAGCCGGATTTTGACGTTCCTGAAGCCATTAAAGAACGCGCCATCCGCGCCATTACCGAAGGCAAAAACCGCTACACCCCCACCCAGGGGATTGCCGAACTTATCGAGCCGCTGCGTACCAGCGTCATGGACTCCACCGGCTGGCGCGATCCGGGGCTTATCATCCTCTCCGGAACTTCGGGCGGCATTATGCTTGCGATGTTCGCCGCCCTCAACCCCGGCGATGAAGTCCTCTTTCTCGACCCCTATTTTGTCATGTACAAGCACCTGCCAAAGCTTATCGGCGCAGTGCCCGTACCGGTGGATAGCTATCCCGACTTTCGGCTGCACCCCGAGCGGCTTGAGGCGGCCATCACGCCGAAGACCAAAATGCTCATTTTGTGTTCGCCCAACAACCCCACCGGCATAACGCTCTCGGCGGCTGAACTGCAGGCAGCAGCAGCCATTGCCCGGCGGCATAACCTGCTGGTGCTCAGCGATGAAATCTACGACGCGTTTTGTTACCAGAAGCACGAGAGCATTGCCCGGCTGCTGCCCGAACAGTGCATACTGCTCAAAGGTTACTCCAAAACCTACGGCATGACGGGCTGGCGACTTGGCTACGCCGCCGGGCCAAAAGCCATCATCGAGCAGATGATTAAACTTCAGCAGTACACGTTTGTGTGCGCACCGGCCCCGGTGCAGTACGCGGCACTCGAATTAATCCAAACTCACCGGGTGGACATGCAACCCTATATTGATGCCTACCGCCGTAAGCGCGATCGGCTGGTACAGGGCCTGGGCGATTGGTTTGAGATTAATTCACCGGGCGGCGCCTTTTACGCCTTCCCTAAAGCGCCCAATGGCCTGACCGGCTCGGAGTTTTGTGCCCGGGCCATCGCCAAAAACCTGCTGCTGATACCGGGCAACGTCTTCAGCAACCGCGACACCCATTTTCGGATCAGCTACGCCACCAGCGACGACAAGCTTGATCGCGGCATTGAAATACTGCGGCAGCTTGCCCAACACAACCCGGCAGCCTAAGCGGAGCAGTCATGCTGAACATCGTAGGCCAATCGCGAGCCATCGGACAACTTCAGCGGGCGCTGAGTTCCGGCAGGCTCGCCTCAACCTGGATGTTTGCCGGGCCGCAGGGTGTGGGCAAGTTCACTGCGGCCTGCGCCATGGCCCGCACAGCATTGTGCGAAGCGCCAGTGCGCAAGGCTAACCGTCATGCCGACGGACGGTATGTGCCATCGCTGCCGGACGATTTTTTGCTTACGCTGGCCTGCGGCCATTGCGAGAGCTGCAAAGCCTGCGATGTCGGCGTGCATCCCGATTTGCACCTCATCAGCCGACAACTGGTGCGCTTTCATGATCGCAGCGGCACGTCCAAGGCCACCACCCTGAGCATCGGCGTTATTCGCGGCGAGATAACGGGCGACAGCAACCCCGAACGTCCCGTGGAGGCTAAACTATATAAGCGATCGCAGCGCGGGCGCGGCAAATGGTTTATTATTGATGAAGCCGACTTGATGAACCAGGAAGCGCAAAATGCTCTATTAAAAGCGCTCGAAGAGCCGCCGCCGCAAACCTATCTTGTCATGATTACCGCCAGCCCGGCTGATCTGCTGACCACCATTCGCAGCCGCTCGCAGCAGGTGCAGTTTAACGCCCTGCCGACCGACATGGTCATTAAGCAATTGGGCTTGCAGGGGGTGACGACCGCGGATGCGGCCATTGTGGCGCGGCTTTCGGGCGGCAGCATCGGCTGCTCGCTCGATTGGCTGGGCCTGACGGAGGCCGACAAAGCCGATGCCGCCAAGCGAGCCGCCCGCGCAAACAAGCCGCGCGCCGGCAATAATGATGATGCCGACTCCGCCGACGACTCACCCGACGCGGCCGATGCTCCCCCCAGCAACATTCTTGATTGGACCACCGCCATCTGCAAATTGCTTGACGACATGGTCGTGGGCCGCGCCGGAGCCATGCAATTGGCGACCATCATTCAAAAAAATGCTGAAGATTATGCCCGGCGGCAACTGCGGCGCGATCCGCTGACTTCTAAGGAGCAGGCCAAACGATCTGGCATAGCGATCATGCTTGCGGTTATCGGCCATTGGCTCGACGACCGTCTGCGGCAAAACATCGGCGCCGCCATCGAGGCACCCCTGCCCGCCACAACCCACGCATTAAGTCCTGCGAGCGTGCACCGGGCTTTGGCGGTGCTGCGATCCGCCGAAAATCATCTCGACAGCAATGCGCATCAGGCCCTTCTGCTGGCCGCCAACATGACAGCGCTTCGTGCGGCCGTCTCGCCACAGCTTGCCGGACGATAACAGGCCTGGGGTTCACGAACTCCTTCTCCACAAGGCGCCTTGCGGTGGCCGCCAACACCAGCCATTGTGCAAATTGGGACAAAACCCCCGCCAGTTATTAAACTATTGTTAAGGTTATGGTTCGCGGGGTTACCTTGGGTGGTTTGGCCGCCGGTTAACACTGCGGCCCATTGCCTGGCGAATTACTGAAGGACACAACCATGAAAAGCAATCAGGCGGCTGCGGCAGGTGATCGGCGCGGATGGTACTCTTGGGCCGCGGCGGCAGCGATGCTGCTGGCGGCGGCGACCTTGCTGCTTGGCGGCTGCAGCAGCGGCCCGTTTAAGCACCACAAGTTTGTCGCCACACCCTATCCCAGCGACTTCGCCCTGAAGATCATCGAGAATTATGACAGCCACATCAGCCACCAGTATGTTCAGCAAACCATTCGGGCCTCAACCATGACCAGCGTGACGGTATTTTCGACCGTAGAGCCCGATGGCGCAGCGGTTGTTACGCAGACGGCCATTGTCCGGCATGTAACGGTCAATGAGCTTCAGGCGATGTGGAACGCCATCCGCCGGCACGGCCTGATGCATGGCGCCGGCCTGTGGGACTTCTGGCATAGCGCCAGCGACCGATATGTGCCCGGCGCTCAAATGGTGGAAATTCGCGCCGGCGGCGAGCGCGTGCTTATTCACCAGTTGTACCATTGGAACAACAGCGTCGCCGACCTTGTGCTACTGTGCGAGCCACTGCAGTTGCCCGCGCCCGGCGAAAAGCCGATTGTCACAACCAACAACCCAAAAATGATAAACTCGGCGACGGCGCCTGCGGCTGCATCGCGGGCGAGCCAACCAACAAGCACTACCGCGACGCCCGCCAATACTTCCGCTCCCAAGCCGGCTGGCCAGTAGCGGTTGTTATCAATTGTTGCCGCCTTCGCCGCGGGCTATACTCTGACGGTCATGCAGCAGCAACTCGCGCTTTTGCCCTCCAAATCTGATCGCTTGCAGGCGATTACGGGCCTGCTCACGCGACCACTTTCGCAGCGGAGCTATTGGCTCATTGCCGGAGGCGTAATTGTCGCTCTGGCTCTATTTTATGCCGCCTTTTGGCCCAAACTCGCCATGCGGGCCACCTCCGATCAGGCGACCGCGGTACTCCGCGCACAAGATGTTCTGCACGGCAATCTGCTGCTGCATGACTGGTATCTGTCAACCGACAATATGCTCTTCACGGACGTGTATCCTACAGCCGCAGCCATACTACTGGTGGGAAAATCTCCATTGGTGATGGAACTTGCCCCGACCCTGATATTTGTGGCGCTCCTGCTAAGTTTAGTGTGGGTTGCCCAAAGCGAAACCAACCGCGAAGCATCCCCCATAACTCTGCTGGTTCTGCTGACCGCCGTTGCAGTGGTGCCCTTGCGTCATAATGCCCCTCTGCTGCTCTCAGGCCCCGATCACGTCGGAACGCTTACCATGATGCTGCTGGCCATGGGACTTCTGCAACCGATGACGGCACAGGCAAACTGCAGCAACAGAGGGTCTCTGCTTCGCCTTCTGGCTGCGGCAATCATTACTTTTCTGGCGGTGTTCAGCGATCCTGCCGCTTGCGTATTCTTTATAGTGCCCT
>JAJZKJ010000217.1 GCA_021804195.1 Acidobacteriota bacterium | reverse complement strand
CCATCAAAGTGAGTGACGAAGAGCTCGCACGCCTGCGCTTGACCCCCCACCCCTTCCACGGAGACTGGAACTATACCTTATCGCCGGGCCGGCATAATTGAACAGGTTATTGTTGAGCGCGCCCTAAAGTAGAAAATGCCCACGCTTTTATTTTTCCGGGGGGGGCCGACCTGCCGGTAATCAGGCAGTGTCCGTCCCAACGCATCGACAGCTCCCCAAGTGCCTGGTCCGGCCAGCGGAACGTGGGAACCGCCCAATGGCGTCTGGCCATGGGCCGAAAACGCGCGTCCGATTGTTAGAATCAGGAAAAGCATGAACCAAGAACTAATGAACCGGTGGGGTTGTTTGAATGGCGCCACTGCCAAACTCCGATTTTCCAATTTAAGAATCCCGCCCCGGCCGTTTTATACGCGGGCCTTTTACGCCCAATCAGCACCAGCGCCAAGCCACCGCACACCGCCCCCGCCTGCGGTGGAGTGTGCCGGCCGGAATCGCCCGCAACCGGCGCGCCAACAGCGTACTATACCGCCCTGTCCGCATGGGTTGTATACGATCTGGAAACAGATTATCGCCATTCTAAAGCGGCAAAAGCATGATCCGACGTATCAATATGTTCCGGATCTTCCCCCCCAGCGTTCTCGCCGGGGTGTCGCAACGTGATCCAGGGACGGAAAGCCCCAGCCCCGCGATAGCGGCGCCCGCGTGGCGGGGCGAAGCAGGTTCATTTTTCCAGGACATTCGGCGACGGCCGGCGTGAGAGGTTTCCCCGATTGCTTAACGAATGGATGTACGCGATGATCGCGCGCAGCCGCAATTCGCGTGGATGCCGGGCGCCCGCCAGCATGGCGCGGTAAGTGTCCGGCATAACTCCCCGGGGAAAGCCCTTCAAATGCAATTGATCGGGGAACAATATGGCATTTTTCAAAAACTTGTCATTGGCGATCCGCGTCTTTGAGTCCGCGAGCGTTTGCGGATAGCCCGCAAGATTCCTCCAAGTCGGTCCAATACTTTTGGCGCCGTTGACGCTGTGACACCCGCTGCAGCCCAAGGTCAGGTATAAATGCGCGCCCCGCGCCCGCAGGGACAAAGGTTGAACTTTTTTTCCCATGCCGGAGGGGGAGCTCCGCGCCTGCGGGCGCGGCGGCGCCAGGGAGACAAGACCGGGCGATACGCCGAAGCCGCCCGCCGCCGCGGCATCCATGGCCACCATCAGAATCAGCATGGGCCATCCCAGGCCCCGCACATAAGCCTGCGCGGAAAAAACGGCCAGGAAGCCGGCCAGAGCGATCCCCAGATGGTCACACACGTGCAGCCAGGGGTGCGACATCAGGTAGGCGTACTCGGACGGCCACATGAGCAACAATCCCACCGCCGGCGCCAGGACGGCGGGAATCATCCACCAGACCCGTTCCCGGTCCCGCTTTTTGAGACCCGCCGCCAGGGCCAGCGCCAACATTCCCGCGCCCGCCGCCATTCCCGCATGGAGAAGATGGTGAACGCTGATGCTGGTCATGGTATGGGACAGCAGCGGCGCCAGGATACCACTGAGCATAATCAGCGCGCCAGCGGCGCCGCTGACGATAACCACCCGGCGACCGGCGGCAATGTCATTCATTACGGAACGTCCTGCGATTGTTTCTCCGCCGCCCCTTGCGGACAGACCGGCGCCCCGGCGAAGCGAAGACGAAATCCCTCGCCACAGGCGATGATAAAACCGACGATCATCACGATCGCCCCGATCGTGGCGAACTTTGCCGTCAGCGGCCCGGGAGGCGGTTCCACGGCGTAGCGCCGCGGAACGCCCCAAGCGCCGCCGCAATAGAATCCCATGAGAAATACCGCCATGCCGCCGAAGGTCAAGAGGCTCACCACCCAGCGCAGCAGCGCCGAAGTGTGGCGCACGCTGCGCGACTCAATCAGCAGGAATACCCACCCCACGACAAACAGAAGACAGCCTCCGAGCAAATAGGTATGGAAATGGGCGGGAACCCAAAGCGTGTTATGCAGATGCAGATTGAAGGGAACGCTCGCGTCGATCTCGGCGCCGATGCCGCCGACCACCCAGCCGACTAAACCAGAATACATAAAGATAGATCCAAGAGTCCAGCGCATACCGGAGCGCCAGACCAGCATCAGGGCGGTGAAAATAGTCACCGTGGTGACGGGAACCGCCGTGAGATAGGAAGACAGTTCGCCTAAATATTGCAGAGGGCGGGGTTGGACAAAATCCATATAGAGATGATGAGAATAATTGGTCAGAATAAATACCAGCGAACTCCACCAGGCGATCACAAACACAACGGAAGTTTGATATTTCCGCCGGGTGGCGTAAGACAGGCCGACGTAAATGAACGCGGCCAGCATGTAAATGATCAGGTTGGCGAAGGTATGCGCGAAGAAATAGGTCAGATTTTTGGCCCAAAGCGGATCAATATGCACCCGGGGATCTATCCAGTGCGTCAGCAAGGCGATCCCCAGCAACATGCAATCCATACCGGCCAGCAATCCGTCGATGCCGGCGACCAGGGCCGGAAACGCCTCCGGAGGCGGCGCGTGCCGGCCCGCCTCCCGGAAAGCCTGGGGATGCCACACAAAATCCCAGGCCAGTGCGCCGCGCAGACCGCCGTAAGTCCGCATGACCGCGCCGAGCATCTGGAGGCACCAGATCATCCAGCCAAAATTAACCAATAGGATACCGATGAGAAACAGGCCGGTCGCCCAGCTCGGCCAGGTTCCGTGGAACGGCAGGGGATAAAGAAACGTATAAAGACCGGCAAAGCCCCCGCCGAGCGTCGCGACCAGAACCGCCGCCACGCCGAGCATCGTCAGGCCGTACGTCACAACCGCCGGGACGGCGCTGAGACTGGCATGCCGCCGCATGAGGCTCCACAATCCGCCCATGCCGCACAGGGCCAGGGCGACAATCATTCCGGCGCCGTGCAAGGTCAGCAAGGCGTAAAAAGAACCGGTAGACAGGGGCATCCAATTCGCCTGGGCGGCGCGCATCATCAGCCCGGCCAAAATCATCAGAGCGGTAATTGCCAGGCCAGAACCGATGTAAAGATTCATCACCCGCCGGCCGACGGGGTCCGTATTCAACATTAGCGGGAAACTCCGACCGAAATGGTTTTTTCCATCATCGCATGTCCGATGCCGCAGTATTCCAGACAGCGGACGGTATAACGTCCCGGCTGGTGAAACGTGACCTCCAAATAATTGACGTAATCCGGCATGGCCTGCACTTGCGCGATCAGATGCCCCTGTGGATCGTAAACGCCAAAACCGTGGTTAACGTCGCGGGAGGTAACCTCGAAGATGATCCGCCGATTCACGGGGAAATGGGAGGGCATGAGCAGCCGTGGGACATAATACAATAAAAAGGTCCTTACTTATAGGGGATTACCTTATGCTGATTTCAGCATTCCCCCGATATAATCGGGTTTTGCCGGTGAGTATTGTAGAAATGGTGTGATGAGGGTCGCAGTGATTGTGAAAAATTTCACTATATCTGCGACCGGATAATTTTTCGTATCATCACTCTTGGGATGGGTTTGGTTATGGGTGTCGCAAAAACATCAAAAACCACCGTTCGCAAGCGATGGATCATCCAAGGTCAGGTTCAGGGAGTCGGCTTTCGACCATTTGTGTATCGCCTGGCGCAACGCGGTCATCTCACCGGCTTTATCCGCAACGACAGCGGCGGTGTCATCATCGAAGTTCAAGGCGACCTGGAAGACATCCGCCGTTTTGACGACGGTTTGCATACCCAAATGCCACCCCTGTCTCATATTGACCGGATGATGGAGCAACAGGCCATCTGCCGGGATGATGAAACCGATTTCCGCATCCAGCCCAGCGACGGTTCGGGCGCCGCCCGCGCCGTGGTGACCGTGGACAGCGGGGTATGCCGCGATTGTTTGACGGAATTTTTCGATTCCGCGAATCGCCGCTATCGCTACGCGTTGATCAACTGCACCAATTGTGGTCCGCGGTACACCATCATCCAGCGCATTCCTTATGACCGTCCCAATACCACCATGGCTGAATTTCAGATGTGCGAGGCCTGCCAGGTTGAGTACGCTAATCCCGACGATCGGCGTTTTCACGCCCAACCCATCGCCTGCCATGATTGCGGACCAACCGTGTGCCTGGAGACTTCCGGCGGCCAGAGAGTGCCCGGCGATCCGATCCGGCAAGCCGCCGAGTTGCTCGCCTGCGGCAAGATCGTGGCGATCAAGGGACTGGGCGGTTTTCACCTGGCGGTTCGCGCCGACAGCGCCGCGGCGGTGGAGCGTCTGCGGCGTTTGAAACATCGCGATGCCAAGCCATTCGCCCTGATGTGCCAGTCCGAAACAGCGAGCCGCCGGCTGGTTAAACTCAGCCCGGCCGGGCGCGAGCTGCTGCAATCGCTCCGCGCGCCGATTCTCCTGGCTCCCCGGCGGGAAGAGGCGCGCATCGCCGCGGCGGTGGCGCCCAACAACAACCGCCTGGGCGTCATGCTCGCTTATACGCCCATCCATCATCTGCTGCTGGCGGAACTGGAAAAAGTGGAAGCGGCGCTGCCGGCCCTGGTCATGACCAGCGGCAACCAAAGCGATGAACCGCTGGTTATCGACCATACCCAAGCGAGGGTTCGCCTGGGGCCCTTGTGTGACGCGCTGTTGCTGCATGATCGTCCGATCGAGCGTTGCGTGGACGACTCGGTGATTCTGGACATGGGGCCGGGGCACGCGCCGCTGCCCATTCGCCGGTCGCGCGGTTTTGTCCCGGCCCCGCTCTTGCTGCCGATCCCGGCGCCGGACACCGGTTTGTGCGTGGGCGGCGAGCTGAAAAACACCGTGGCGGTGGTGCGCGGCGCGGAGGTTATCCTCAGCCAGCATCTGGGCGATTTGACCCATCCGCTGGCCCTGGAGTATTTCCAGAAGGCCATCGCGGACCTGTGCGTTCTGTTCGACGCCCCGCCGCGCTGGATCAATAACGGAAAACCACCCGCTTTTTCTTAAATTAACCGTCCGAGCGGCCATAATCCAGCCGGGGGCCGAACCATCATCAAAGAGCTTAATAAAACCGCTTTTCGAAAATCAAAACGCTGCG
>JAJZKJ010000216.1 GCA_021804195.1 Acidobacteriota bacterium | reverse complement strand
CCAAGAGCCAGGCTGAAGCGTTTATCCAGCAGCATATTGACGTCATTTTGCACACCGGCTGCGGCGATGTAATTTATCGGACGCTTTTGCGGCGAATTTTTCTTGTATTATGCGCCAGGACCAATACAATCAACTTTGGATGCGGAAGAGAGACGCCATTTTATAATGGGCTCTCATTCATATTCAAGCGGATTGTAAGCGCAGGCCATGAATGCTCCGCGCCGTGATGGGAATGCCGTTACCTCATTTATTGGAGAGATATAAATGACTACAAAACATCGTTCGGTCATGAAATTCAGTATGATTGCGGCATTCGCCGGCGCGGCAGCGGTCGGCTTTACGGCTGCGGTTGAAGCCCAGGATTACACCATGACAATCATCCCCAATTCCTCCGGTGCATACGGTATCAATGACAGCAATACCGTCGTGGGAATTGAAACCAACGGCTCCACGCCGTTTAGCTACAACAGCGGCACTACCGCAGCAATCGGCGGTGCGTCGCTGCTGTCGCCCAGCTTTGTCAATGCGATTAACTCCGGTGGAACGATCGTTGGCGGAAGCTGGAGCGGAGTTTCCCAGCAAGCCGCCGTCTTTGGAACCAACAGCGTTACGTTCCTGGGAGCCGCCGGTTCCAACAGCCAGGCCAATGCGATAAATACCACTGGGGAAGTTGCCGGCAATGTTCAGGATACAAGCGGACTGAATCATGCGGCATTTTTTTCTTCCTCGACTCCCAATCAATCCGCCACAATTATTGACAACGTCAACAGCTTTGGGATGGGAATCAATGATTCGGGAACCATTGTGGGCTATCAGGCAAATAGCTCCAACAGGTTTGACGCATTCAGTTATTCCGGCGGAACTTTGACGGACCTGGGCAGTTTCGGAGTGACGGGAGCTCTCGGCGGTTATGCCAGATCAATAAACAACTCCGGGACAATCGCAGGATATTATGTGGACTCCGCCGGTTACTCCCGTGCGGTCGACTATTCCGGGGGCGTTGCGACCACGCTTGACAGTTCCGGCGCATATTTAAACAGCCGCGCCAATGCCATTAACGGCACCGGCATCGTCGTGGGAACGGCAGATAATGGCGGGACCACCCCCGTTGCGTTCGTGTATTCCAGCGGCGTATTTACCAATCTCAACAATCTCGTGACCAACCTGCCAGTTGGCGATCAGTTGATATCCGCCAATGCAATTAACGGCAACGGCGATATTGTCGGTTTCGGCGGATATACGGCCTCTGGTGATGTAACCTATGGCTTCCTGCTTACGCCGGTGACCGCGGGCGCCGCTGTTCCATCGCCGGGATCGTTGGGGCTTCTTTTCGGCGGAGCCGCCGGCCTCGGGCTGATATTGCTGGCCGGCAGAATACAAAAACGCACCTGATTTTTACACCGCCGGTGCACCTCAAAATGGAGCCGGCCCTATTCGCCGGGTGTTTCCGGTGGCCAGGCCCGCCCCAACGCCCGCGGACCGGGTCGATTTTTAGCCATTACCGCCAATGCCAGCAGAGCGGCCGCGTACGGTAACATTTGAAACCATTGAAATGGGATATGCTGCAGCGATTCCAGCAGGCGGTTATGCGCTGTGTAGCGCGCGGTCTGCAACACCTGCTGCAGGGCATTGATAAACCCGAACAGCAGGCAACCGGCCGTAAGGCCGAACAAATTCCAGCGGCCGAAAATAACCAGTGCGAGTACCACAAATCCCTGTCCGCCGGTCATATCCGCGGCAAAGGAATGGGTGCGCATAATGCTTAAATAAGCTCCCGCGGCACCGGCACAGCCTCCGGCAAACAGCACCGCACCCCACCGCCATGCCCGAACGCGAATTCCCGCGGCCTGACACGCTTCGGGAAAGTCTCCAAGCGATCGAATAATCAGTCCCAGTCGTGCGTAGCGCAGCAACCACCAGACCAAAATTCCCAGCAGGATCGTGACATAACACAACGTGTACTGATCAAACAACGCCGGCCCGAAGAATGGCGTGCGGCTTAGAAACGGCAACGGCCATTTGTGAAAGCCGGCGCCATGCGGCAATGAAACGGACATGTCATGCTTTTGCCGCCAATTTTGAAATACGGCCCAGGCCGTGCCGCTGGCGCCGACGGCCAAAATATTGATCGCCGCTCCGCAGACTATTTGATCCGCCCGGCCGGAGACGGCGACGGTCGCAAACATCGCCGCCAGTGCCATGGCCCCCAGAATGCCGGCACACAGTCCGATTGATCCGTAACCGCAACTCGCCGCGGTATACGCCGCGATACAACCGGTCAGCATCAAACCCTCAATACCGATGTTGATTACACCGGCCAGTTCCGCCACCAGTTCGCCAATGCCGGCCATGACCAGGGGAACCGCGGCGGCGATCATCTGTTGGGCCAGAAAAGTGACAATGTTTTCACCCGCGGCCATGGTTCAACGCCCCTCCGTTGCGGCCGCATCCACCTTTGCGGTTGGAGATATCCGGCGGCGATTAATAAATGCCAGCAACAGCAGCATGACCAGCAATACCGTACCTTTGACGACATCGGCAATATTGTGAGGCAGTCCGAGGGAGCTTTCCTCCACGCGCAGCGCGCCGGTATCCAACATGCCGAAAAACAGCGCCGAAAACGCAATACCCAAGGGATTCAACCGGCCCAGCAGGGCCACGGCGATTCCCGCGTAACCGTAGGAGCCGAAATTCGCGATCAAAAAATGCGTGACACCCAACACCTGAAACGCGCCTCCCAGTCCGGCAAGGCCGCCGCTGACGAAAATCACGGTCATCTGCTGACGCGCCACCGGAATGCCGGCCAATTGCGCGGCGCACGGGTTGAGCCCCGTCACCAGGGTTTGAAATCCAAAAACAGTTTGCCGATTCACCACATACAACAGCGCCGCCAGACAGAATGCCAACAGGACGCCGATGTGCAAACTGGAAAATTTGATCAGCACCGGCAGCCAGTAGCGACCTTGAATTTCCGCGCTCTGCGGAGCGGAGGTGCCGTGTGCCTGCAGCGGACCGCTGAGAATTATTTCCACCAGATAAAATGCCACAAAATTCAATAAGATTGTCGACAGCACCACGGGAACGCCGCGCCATCGTTCCAGCGCACCGGCCAGTACCGCCCACAGTCCGCCGCCAACAGCACCGCCGACGACAGCAATCACGATTGTCGGCATTACCGCGGGAGTGACCTGCCATCGAGTGGCCAAGCCGACACTCACCATGGCGCCGATAAGAAACTGCCCCTGCGCGCCGATATTCAGCACGCCGGACCGAAAGGCGATTCCGGCGGCCAACCCCGTCAGCAGCAGCGGGCATGTTTCCGCCAGTGAATTGCTGATGTAGTACGAATTGCCCACGGCGCCAATCAGCCAACGGTGCAGGATTCCAAGCGGTGGATACCCGCACGCCCACAACACCAGGAGCACCGCGCCGAATGCCGCAGCGCAGGCCATTACAGTGGCCCCGACGGACAGCAGACTTTGCCTGATTTTCATCGCAGGTCTCCGTGAGTCATGCCCGCACTCCCAGCATCAGCCGTCCGATGGATTCCCGCGAGGTATGCGGCCAATCCGTGTCGCTCAGCCGGCCTTCATACATCACCGCCACCCGGTCACTCACGGCCAGCAGTTCATCAAGATCAGCATGAATCAGCAAAACCGCAGCACCGGCATTCCGCGCCCGGACGAGTTGATTCATCACAAATGCCGTAGCGGCAATATCCAAACCACGCGTGGGATTGACGGCAAGTATGAATTCCGGGGAATCGGACAATTCCCGCGCCAACACCAGCTTTTGCTGGTTGCCGCCGGAGAGCGCCCCCACCGGCGTATCAAGGTCGGGGCAGCGGATATCAAACTCCTGCATTCGGCGAAGGGTAAATGACCGCCACGTGGAGAATCTTAGAAATCCCCAGCGGGCGAATGGTGCTTGATGATGGCGTTTAAGCAGCATGTTGGCCGTTACGGATAAACCGGGAACAAGACCATCGGTTCGGCGATCCTCCGGGATTATCGCAAACAATTGCCGCCTGCCCGTCCTTTGCGGTGCGGAATCGCGCGTTGTGGAAAGCGTCATTTTACCGGCGGCCGGCAGGGTCGGATCGGCAATGCACTCCACCAGTGCGGATTGGCCGTTCCCTTCCACTCCGGCGATGCCGACTATTTGGCCGGAATGCACCTGCAAAGATACATGGTGTAAAACGATGGATGCCTCCCGCTTGACGGTGACATCCGCGAGTGCCAGGCGAGCCTCCCCTCCGACGGGCGGCGGGGGACGGGAAATTGCCTGCGGAACATTGCCGCCGATCATTTTTTCCGCCAACATTGCATGCGTCAAACCGGCCAATTCGCCGGTATACACCGCATCGCCGCGCCGCAAAATGGTGATGCGGCGGCAAATTTCCGTCACCTGGGCGAGTTTATGGCTGATAAACAGCACCGCTGTACCAGATGCGGCCAGTGAGCGAAGCGCGGCGAACAGGTCCTCTACTTCCATGGGAGCCAGAGAGGCGGTTGGCTCATCTAAAATCAACAGCTTGCCGCCCGCACAAAGTGCCTGAATAATCTCGACACGTTGACGCTGGCCGATTGCAAGACGTGATACAGGTTCATCCAGCGGCAGCCGCCAGCCCAGCCTGTTCTGCCATTCTGCGGCCCGCGCCGCCACAAGGCGCCGGCCTCCGGAAATAATCCCGCGGCCCGCCAGGAGAATTATATTTTCCATTGCGCTCAGGGCCGGCGCAAGCTTGAAATGCTGGTGCACCATCCCAATTCCCATCCGGCGTGCAACGGCCGGCGACGTTATGCGCACGGGCGCCCCGTTGAACAGTATCGTACCGGCATCCGGCGGAAGCAGGCCGAAAAGAATGTTCATCAAGGTTGTTTTGCCGGCCCCATTTTCACCGACAACGGCGTTGATTTCCCCTGCCTGCACCCGCATGGAAACTTTGTGCAATGCCTGAAAAGTTCCGAAGCGCTTGCTGATATTGCGGATTTCCATCATGTCAACACAAGCCCTTGACCCATGCACGCGAACCGCAGGCCCGCGGATACCGGCCGCATTTCATCAATTCCGATTCACAAAAACCTCGCCCGAAATGCGTTTAATGCCCCGGTTCCAACTG
>JAJZKJ010000215.1 GCA_021804195.1 Acidobacteriota bacterium | reverse complement strand
GCGGTCTGTGGTATAAAATAGCGCCTTGAAAAACAACCTTTTTAGTTAGCGGCGTGGCGATCAAAAGCTAACCAGCAAACATGACGAAATCGGGGCCAAACGATGAAAACACGGGAAAGCGGGATGCCCGAAGATGCCCTGTGGAGCCAATTCTTTAACCCACCCGCCGTGCTGAGAAAACTGGGGCTGATATCCCAATGCGGCGATGCGGTGGACTTCGGCTGCGGCTACGGCACATTTGCCATTCCCGCGGGAAAAATTATTCGGGGACATGTCCACGCCCTGGATATTGATCCGGCCATGGTGGCCGCAACCCAGGCCCGCGCCCAGGCGGCCGGGCTTGTCAACGTGCGGGCGCAAGTGCGCGATTTTATCGCCGACGGCACGGGCCTTCCCGATGGCGTCGCTGATTACGCGATGCTTTTTAACATCCTGCACGCGGAGGACCCGCTGGTGCTGCTGCGGGAAGCATGGCGCGTGCTGAGAGTCGGCGGGCGAGTGGGAATTATGCACTGGCGATTCGATCCGACCACCCCGCGCGGCCCGAGCATGGCCATCCGGCCGAGACCCGAACAGTGCCGGTCCTGGGCACAGCAGGTAAACTTT
The DNA here is from genome assembly GCA_021804195.1 of Acidobacteriota bacterium. The sequence goes on along the minus strand of JAJZKJ010000215.1, from coordinate 4,521 downwards.
CGCCAGGATGGTCCGGAATTGATTGACCTGCCGCCATTTCATTACGGCCTGGTGTTTCGAAAATCGGTCGCGTCAAATCTTGTGTGTAAAGACAGGGGGACAAGCAGGGCATCGTCAGGCAACCTTTCGTAGGTGCCGGCACCGCGGCACCCGCACCGGGTCCAATGGCCCCAATGCCGTGCGCCAGTGCTTCCGCAGGTAGTAACCGTTGCGGTAGGCACGTCGTTCCGCCGCGCTGCGATGCGGCGCGGCCTGAACATACTCATCCCGCCAGATCTCCATCGTTCCTTCCAGCAGGTTGCAGAGCAGCCGGCGGCCTTGGGTGCTCCAATCGCCCCAGAATTCCTCCGGGTCCTTGACCAGACTCCACGGATTCGGCATCCTGTTGCCATACGACTCCAGTTCCGATGCTAACCAACGCATGGGCGTGTCCTCCTAAAAGACGGTCTGAACAACCTGAGGATACGCCCTGCTTTTTCTCCCGCACAACCATTACACACAAAAGAATACGCCACCTTCGGGCAAATCACCTTGCCGCGGCGTTAAAGTTCTGCTAATTTTCTTCTGCCTTGTGCGCCGGAACGGCGCGGTCCAGGCTCTATCAGGAGGAAGCCTTGTGCGCCGGCGATGCAGCAGCCGGGCGGGCATCCGTAACCAAAAAGGACCGAGTCCCCGTGAGCAGTTCCAACGGAATCAACAACGGCTCCGCCCCTGGCTGGTACGCCGCCATCGCCGGTGAGAGGTTGGACACCGCCGTGGAAAGCGAAAGAAGGCGAACGCGTCCAACGGAGAGGGATGAAATACAAATCAGTCTCCAGCGGGCGAAGAACCGCTTGTTCTCCCAACACCATTCGGAAGGCTACTGGGTGGGCGAACTCCAGGGCGACAGCATTCTCGAATCAGAATATATTCTGCTCAAATTCATTCTCGGTCAGGAAGACGACCCCGCCCTGAAGTTCATCGCCAACTATCTTCGCCGGCTTGAGCAGCCGGAGGGCGGATGGAATCTATTCCCCGGCGGCAAGCATGATCTCAATGGAACCGTCAAGGGCTATTTTGCCCTCAAGCTGATGGGGGATGACCCCGAATCTCCCCACATGCAAGCGGCCCGGCAGGTGTGCCGGGAACTCGGCGGCGCCGAGCAATGCAACAGCTTCACCAAGTTTTACCTGGCCGCCCTCGGGCAGATCAGTTACGACGCCTGTCCCGTTATACCCCCGGAAATTATTCTTCTGCCCAAATGGATGTACTTTAATCTGTACGCCGTCTCGGCCTGGAGCCGCACCATGATCCTGCCGCTGGCGATTGTGGGCGCCCGGAGGCCCATCCGAAAGTTGCCGCCGCAGCGGAGCATCGCGGAGCTTTTCAACAACCCCGAAGCCGCCAACAGCCCGTCCCAGCGACTCAAGGGTCTTCCGCGAAGCTGGCGGGAAATGTTTCTGCTGCTGGATCTTTCCCTGAAGCGTTATGAAAAGACCGTGGTCACGCCGCTGCGTCCGCGGGCCATGCGCGAGGCGGAAAAATGGCTCATCGAGCACATGGAAGGTTGCGACGGCCTGGGCGCTATATTTCCACCCATGGTCTATATCCTAATCGTACTGCGGGCGCTGGCTTATCCCGACGATCACCCGCTGGTGATGAAAGCCCAGAAAGATCTACGCGATCTGTTCATCCAGGAAGGCGACACGATTCGCATCCAGCCCTGCTGGTCTCCGGTTTGGGACACCGGCATTGCCCTGCACGCCCTGGCCGAAGCGGGTATGTCGCCGGAGCACCCGGTAGCTGAAAAAACCACCCGCTGGCTCTTGAGCAAGGAATGCCGCCAAGGCAGCGATTGGATGAAAAACTGTCCCGGAATCGAGCCAAGCGGTTGGTTCTTTGAATTCAATAATCCCCATTATCCCGATGTCGACGACACCGCCATGGTGGTCATGGCGCTCAAGCGCGCCGGTGGGCCGACGGCCGAGGACGCGGTTCGGCGCGGTCTTCATTGGCTTCTGGCGATGCAGAACGACGATGGCGGATGGGCGGCTTTCGATCGTACGCGCAGCCGCCCCATTCTTGAACATATTCCCTTCGCCGACCACAACGCCATCCAAGACCCTTCTTGTCCCGACATTACGGGTCGTGTCCTGGAATGCCTGGGGCACAACGGACTGACCAAGGCCCAACCGGTGGTACAAAAGGGCATTGCTTTTCTCAGAAATACGCAGGAAAAAGAAGGCTGCTGGTTTGGCCGCTGGGGCGTCAATTACATCTACGGAACATGGCAGGTGCTCACCGGCCTGCGGGCCGTCGGCGAGCGAATGGACCGGCGCTACGTCCGCCACGCCGCCAATTGGCTGCGACTCTGCCAGAAACCCGATGGCAGTTGGGGCGAATCCTGCCAAACCTACGAAAATCCCGAACTCAAGGGCCGCGGCCCGAGCACCGCCTCACAAACCGCCTGGGGAGCCATGGGGTTGATGGCCGTCGCCGGCGCTGAAGACTCCGCCGTGCGACGGGCAATCCAATGGCTTATCGAAAATCAGAATCCACAAGGCGATTGGGATGAACCCTGGTTCACCGGTACCGGTTTTCCACGTGTTTTCTATCTTAAGTACCACCTTTACCGGCTCTATTTTCCGCTTATGGCCCTGGCCCGCTATCGCCGCCTTGTCTCCGCCAATCCGATATATTCATAACCCCCCCCCGCCACCAAAATACGGCGAGGATGTTAAAAAAACAGGTTGCCGTTCACGGCGGCGCGGAAAACGGCCGCGGGATTGCGATCCACGCGGCTGCGTGGCTGGGGCGGCGCGGTGATTGGCGGTTCCGGCACACCGGGAAAACCCGTGCCCGTCGGGACGCACGCGGAAAACACCCGGGGCGTGAATGGCTAGAAAAAACAGGTTGCCGGAGGAAGCCCGATTCCATAAACTCAAGTAACATCGAGAGGCTTTCCTGGTGGCCGAATCATGAGCGTGCAGCGAAAGACGGTACTATTTGCCGGACGCGTGCAAGGCGTGGGCTTCCGCCAGACGGTGGTGCATCTGGCCCACCGCCATCCACTGGCCGGCGCCATACGGAACCTGCCCGACGGCCGCGTTGAGTTGATCGTGGAAGGATCGCCCGCGAGTATCGATATTTTATTGGAGGATATACGCGCCCATTTCCGCGGTTACATTACTGGTGCACGGGAAAGTGTGGAACCGCCCACCGGCATGGAGCCGCCCGTGCGTATCGCCTGGTAAATTCCGCTCCCGGCGTACCGGAAAACCATCCCGATCCGCGCCTGCCGCGACGAGGCGCGGCGCCATCGGCATTTTCCACACCACCGCCCGGCGGAGCGGCCGCCGTTGCGGCTCCGCGAGCCGGGCGGCATGAAAGGACTGTTGCAAGTGCGCAAAATGACCTGGATTTATGTGATCACCCTGATCACCCTGACGGCGTTGACCGCAGCCACTTATGCCTGGCGGCAGCACCTGATACAGGAGGCCTACCGAACCGTCGCCATAGCCTCACATGCCGGCAAGAACAACCATGGCGTGGCCTCCAACTACGCCAATGAAATCGCCGGCATGGCCAATTCCATGCGTTTTTGGTTCGCCTTGTTCACCGCGCTTACCTCGGCCGTCGCCGTGGTGGGTCTGATGGAATACGTGATACTTCCCTTCCTTAACATGAGCCGCGTGGGCGCCGTGACCCGCGTGACTTACCACGAGGCGCTGCTCCAGCCTTTTACGCTTATCGTTCTGGCGTTGTGTCTGGCGGCGGTTATCATTACGGCTTTTGTTCCCTTCAACACCTTCGGCGAAGACACAAAAATGTACCGCGATGTCGCCCTGTCCTTCGTTCTCATGTTCATCCTGGTGATCATGGTGTTCGCCACTGGAAAGGTAATCGACGAGGAAATCGAAAATCGCACCATGCTTACACTGATGAGCAAACCCATCGCCCGCTGGCAGGTGGTTCTCGGCAAGTACCTCGGAGTGCTCTGCCTGATCTTCGTCACCATGGCCGTGACCACCATCGCCGCCGCCGCCGCCGCCTGGGTGCGATATTTTTCCGATCAACGAATTGCCATCGACGTGGCGAGCGTTGCAGGCCGGGAGCTTTTGTTCTGGGAGAACAAGCAGGCAATTCTGGCCATGATCCCCGCCTTTGTACTGCAGTTCATGGAGCTGGGCACGCTGGCGGCCATCAGCACGGCCATCGCCACGCGTTTCGGCCTGGCCCTGAACATGACGGCCATCATCGCCCTGTACATCGGCGCGAATCTGACGCGTTTTGTGCCGCTGCTGCACCTGGGCGCGCCGTGGCAAAGCATCGCCAACAGCGCCAGTTATCTGCTTCCCTACCTGAGCAACTTTGACATCAACCAGTGCCTGGTCTACCGCCACATCACGATCGGCAGTCATTACGTCAAGGGCGCGCCGACCTATTCTCAAATCTGGCGTTACGTGGGACTGGCCATAAGCGGAAAATAGAGCCGGTAAAGGTGGTACTTAAGATAGAAAACACGTGGAAAACCGGTACCGG
>JAJZKJ010000214.1 GCA_021804195.1 Acidobacteriota bacterium | reverse complement strand
GGTGTGACAGTGCTCGCCGAGTTCAACCATGATCCAGCGGCGGCCCATTTTGTGGGCGACAGCGCCGGTTGTGCCGGAGCCGGCAAAGGAATCGAGGATAGTATCTCCGGAAATGGTAGCTAAATTTAGTATGCGCTGAATCAGTCTTTCTGGTTTTGGGGTGTCAAACACGGTATCGGCGTTGATTTGCAGAATTTCTTTTTTGGCCTCTTGATTATTGCCGACCTCGCCGTGCAACCAGATGGATTGTGGAGTAACGCCACCATCCATTTCATTCAAATACTTTTTCAATCGTGGTAAATTCTTGCCCTTAGGCCCGAACCATAAACGGCCATCGTCTTTCAGTTTTTCGATATTATCTTTGGGGCGACTCCAGCTTCGGCCTTTAGCTGGAAATACAGTCTTTCCAGAAGGGGTGACCAATCCCCAGAAATCTCTATCGCGATGCTCGGCTCTCGTGAGATCGGTTGCCGTCCACGGACCACGGGGATCATCATCTGGGTTTTTATATCGTTCATCCATTCCAGCGGAACGAGGAAGTGCGTTCGGAAACCAAAGGCTCTTGTTCACCGCATAACATAGTATGTGGTCATGGCTGTTGCTAATCCATTTTGCGTCGTTTTGTGGTGAGAATTTCTTTTGCCATATCACATTTGAAACAAAGTTTATACGCCCAAAAATCTCGTCGCAGAGAACTTTGAGATAATGTGCTTCGTTATCGTCAATCGTGATCCAAAGAGAGCCGTCCGCAGAAAGTAGGTTGCGAATCAATTCAAGCCGATCCCGCATCAGGGAAAGCCAGATGGAATGCTCTATGCCATCGTCGTAGTGTGCGAATGCAGAGCCAGTGTTATAAGGAGGGTCAATAAAGACGCACTTCACCTTCCCGGCGAATTCCTGCTCCAGCGCCTTGAGCGCGAGCAGGTTGTCGCCGAAGATCAGCCGGTGGTCGAAGATGTCGTTTTCGCTTACGCGCTGTTTGGCGTGGCAGCTCTTTTCCGGATCTTCCAGCAAGATGCGCGGCTCCAGCTTCGGTCGGTTCTCTTTGCCAATCCACATCAATTCCAATTTCTGCTTTTTATTCATGCCCAGGCTTTCTTAAGTTTCAATTTTTGTTGATGTTTATAGCTGTCCAGTACAAATTCTGCAAATTGTAAGAGCTGAGTTGACTGCTAGCTTCGCGTGGTGTTCTGCGGGACTGTATTTGCGCGCATGGCGATCGCTCGCCTTGTTGGCTACTTCGTAGAGACCGCCAATGACGCTTTTCAGACCCTGTAAAATTGTTCGCAAGTGGCTTTCCAGATTTTCCCCTTTGGGGTTCAGATTCAGCGCATCGGAGACAGATATGTAGAGTGAGCGGATGTCGCCTTCGCCTTCTTTAAATGGCGCGTTAACCTGTTTGTGAATTTCCTTGAGAAAATCCTCTACTAATGTATATGCGTTCGTGATCGCTCCGGCAAAATCTTTTTGCGTGATCTTGTCACGCGCCTTTTCGATATGCTCCTCGATTGATGAGGAAGTAAGCGACACAATTGAAGGCGTCTGGAGGATCTGCGTTGCGAAGCGGTCTGAAATGAAGCGGCGCTGTTCGTAACGAAACCCATCGTGTTCCATCCGCATTAAGAGCTTTTGGATTATTTCCTTGCGCTTTTGATCGTCAATCCTGGTGGAACCTGGCGCATCCAGTTTAAGAAGGATTTCTTCGTAGGCTTTGAGGACTTGTTGAACGTTCTCAGGATCGGTAAAGTCGATGGCCGCATAGTATTGTTCAACCAAACCACGCCGCTGGCCGCCGACCTTCGGAGTGTGGCTTGCGTTTGGTGATAGTTCACCAGCGTCGAACATGGTTGTTATTTCGAACAAAGTGAAGCATGTGAATGCTTCACGAAATTCGTTGCGCGTCGCTCTACTGAGTATTTCTTTCACTAGGCTAGTCTCCAGCGAATATGAAACAGCGTTTCTTCCTTTGATCCTTAGTTCATGCGAGCCTCGATGTCAGCGATGAGGACATCATGCGCCACTTTCAGTGCAGCCGGCGTACGCGTGGTTGGCGGGCAAGGGCTTTGTCGAAGGTGAGGATCTCGCGCACGCCTTCGGCAAAGGCGGCCTCGGCAATCAGGCGGTCGGCGAAGCCTGCTCCGCCCATGCGTAAATCCTTCAGCGCCCGTTCAGCCAGAGCATGAGATTCGACAGTCACTCCATCGGTGTTGAAGATGTGCTCTAGCGTGTCGAGCACGCGCTCTTTCTCCCACACTCCAGCAAGAACCCAGAAGAGTTCTGCTAGAACGAGGAGCGGCACGAAAATGCCGTCTGTCGCGCAGGCTTCCGCAATCGCCGTGCGGGCTCGTTGTGCTTGTCGGGTGTCGTCATTCAGGCAGGCTCGCGCCCAGACGTTTGTGTCAGCGGCCAGCATGACCCGTTCTTTCCCGCCTTGGCTGCGTTCATTTCCTCAAAGCTCATGACACGCGTGGGCTTCGGCCCCGCATCGGCCATCCGCCATAGATCCTCAATGGTGTGGCGCACGGGTTCCACCTGGACGGGGCCGCTGGCTGGAATGCTGAACCGGATACGGCTGCCTTTTTGCAGCCCGAGCCTCTTCCGCAATTCGCTGGGAAGTGTGACCTGGCCTTTGGAGGTAATCGTCGCCTCAATGGTCGTAACCGAGTTGCGTGAGGTGGATGACATACATGTTCCCTCCTTACATAATAATCGCTTATGCCTTACCAACGAAAGGCAGAAGGAAGCCAACTCAGGCCGGCTCGTTTCTCAGAACCCTCTGCGAAAGAACCTTCGTGCGCCGCGGCTCGGCGTTGCAACTGTTCTAGGCCGTTGTGACATTCCACCCGTCCAGAATAAGGCGCGGCGCCTGGCCGCGGGCATCGGCCGCGCGCAGGCGGGCGTGCAAAGTGCGGCTCTCGCCCGGCATCAGGGTCACGTAGTTGTCGTCAAAAAACGCGGGCAGCAGGCGCCGGCCGTCACGCGCCCCCACGGCCTGCAGCCGGGTGAGCAGCGCCGGCGCGGCCGAGCTGTTATGCAGCGTCGCCGTCAGCCGCCAGACGCCGGCCGCCTGGCGCCGGCTCTGCCGCAGCGTGACCCGGGCCGGAGGCAGGTCGCGCAAGGCCCGGTAGTTTTCCGGCTCCAGCCCGCGCCAGTACAGGTTTTGCGAGAGCAGCCGCCCGGCCTGGCTGAGCCGCAGCCGGAGAAAGTGCACGGATGAAATGCCCGCCGGGTAGGGCAGGCGCAGCGTGGGAACGCAGCTGTCTTCCTCGCTGGTGAGCGGCGCCGCGCCGCTCCAGACGCGGCGGCCGTCGAGATTGAAAATTTCCGCCCGCGCCTCCAGCCCCGCCCGCGCCCCGGCGCTGTAGTTGATGACTTCCATCATGTCGCTGGCGGCGTTCCATTGAATATGCAGCGGCTCGCTCGCCTTGCGGCAGCCGTAGTAGGCGGCCGGACAGTCGAAGAAATAGTCGTAGGTCTGCCAGACGAACGAGGGCCAGCAGCAATGGCTCATCCAGATCAGCAGGCCCATGCGGTGCGCGCCCTGCGCCTCGTACATGGCGCGATAGCCGTTATAGCCGATCAACTGGGCCAGCCAGATCCATTCATCCAGTTGCGCGCTGCCGCCATAGGCGTTTTCCAGCATGCGGAGATAGGCCTGGCCGTTGGCCGCGCCGGCCAGGCAGAAGTCGTGCAGCCCCCAGTCCAGCCCCTGCGGCCAGCGGCCGGCGGCCGGCATCATGGCGCGCACGCTCTCGGGCGAGGGGATATTGGGCATGCCCATCTCGCTGTGCAGATGGCGGGTCTCGCCGCGGGTGAAATAAAATTCCAGCGGCATGGCCTGATACGGCCCGTGGCCGCTGACCGAAACGTCGGCCGAGCTGGGAATATAGGCCAGGTCGGGATGCAGTTCGCGCAGGATGGCCTCAATGCCCGCTTCCAGCGGACGCGGCGGAAAGCCCTCGTTGCGTCCGCAGTACAGCCCCATCGAGGCATGATGGCGGATGCGCAGCACCGTGTCCCGGGCGTTGGCCAGGAACATGGCGTCGTCTTTGGGTATGGGGCCGTCCCAGGGATTGGCCAGCCAGAAATCCTGCCACACCATCACTCCATGGCGGTCGCAGGCCTCATAAAATGCGTCTTCCCCGATCTGTCCCACCCAGTTGCGGATCATGGTGAAGTGCATCTGGCGGTGAAAGTCCACGGCGGTGTCGTACTCCCGCCCGCGATAGCGCAGCAGCGCTTCGCTGAACCCCCAGTTGCCGCCGCGGGGAATGAAGCGGCGGCCGTTGATCCACAGCCGCAGCGCGCCGCCTTCCTGGCTGCTTGTCATCTGCCGCAGCCCGGCCTGCAGGACGCGGGTGTCGCTGGCATTCTGCCCCGTGGGAGTAAAGCGCAGCTCCAGCCGGTGCAGAACCGGCTCGCCATAGCCCGCCGGCCACCAGAGCCTGGGCTGGGAAATGCGCAGCCCGGGAAAATCCCGGGGTGAAAAGCGCACCCATTGCCGCGCCCGGGCGGCCAGTTGCACCGGCTGTGAAAAGCGCAGCTCTCCGAGTTGTCCTTCAAGCGCGCCCGTGATCGCGGCGGCGGAATGGTTCACGACTTCCGCCTCGATCGTGACTTCGGCCGCCGCCCGTGTAGGGTCCGGCAGCACCGTCGTGAGCATGGGATTTTCCACCGTCACCGGGCCCGAGCGCCGCAGATACACGCGATTCCACAGCCCGGTGTTGCGGCCGCGGATGGTGGGAATCCAGTCCCAGCCGATGGAGGCATGGAAAGTGGGGTTGTCAATGCCCAGGCCGCCCCCGTTTTTGCCGGCGCTGAGGAAAGTTTTCTGCTTCACGCTGGCGGGCGTATCGTTTTTGATCATGCGCGCCGCCAGGGCATTCGCGCCGCTTGCGTTCAGATAAGGCGCCAGATCAAACCGGCCGCGCTGGAATCCGCCCTCGATCCGGCCCAGATGATGGCCGTTGCAATAGACGTCCGCCTTCCAGTTCACGCCCTCGAACTGCAGCCAGAGATGATCGCCCTCGGCGAGAGCGGGCGCGCTGAATTCGCTGCGGTACCAGAAGTCGGAGTAAAAATAGGTGTCGGAAATGTAGAGCTGGTTCTGCCCGTAGTTAGGCTCGGG
>JAJZKJ010000213.1 GCA_021804195.1 Acidobacteriota bacterium | reverse complement strand
CGGACCGCGCCCAGTTGCTCCGCCACGCGCCGCACCATGGCCGGTTCGTTGCGCTTGCCGCGATGCGGTACCGGTGCAAGAAAGGGTGCATCGGTCTCGATCAAGATCCTATCCACCGGGATTTTCGCCGCTACATCCCGGATGGGCTGCGCCTTGGGAAAGGTAATGTTCCCGGCGAAGGAAATAAGAAAGCCCAAGTCCATGGCCTGCTGTGCGTGCCTGTATTCCCCGGCAAAACAATGCAGCACACCTCCCAGCCCGGTCGACCGCCAATGCTCCCCCAGTATTTCCAGGGTATCGTCCCAGGCATTCGTACTCTCCGCGGACGCCCGGCAGTGGATCAAAATTGGCAGTCTGTGCCGCGCGGCAACTTTCATCTGATCTACAAAAACACGCTGCTGCACTTCGCGGGGCGAGTGGTCATAAAAGTAATCGAGGCCAATCTCGCCAATGGCGACGACTTCCGGTTCCGCGGCCAGGGTGTCCAGTTTGTTGAGCGCACCCTCGTCCGCCAGGCTCGCCTCATGCGGATGGATGCCGGCGCTGACCAGAATCCGTGGCATATCGGATCTGGATCGGTAGGCGCGGCTCAGGTCGAGCGCGCCGTGCATCGTCTCCGGACCCTCCCCAATGCCGACGGCCAAAATCGCCTCGACGCCTGCCTCGAATGCACGAACCAGCATCGCCTCGCGGTCCTCCGTGTAGCGGTCACTGTCCAGGTGTGCATGCGAGTCCACCAGCATGGGGAGTTGCTTCCATTCCTCAGCGTCAGCGCCTGGGTGCCCCAGGTCTCGTTTCTGAGACCTGGGATCAATCCCACAGAAACCGCTATTTCAGCCGTGCGCCGATTTCGACGTCTTCCAAAAATCCTGCCAACACCGGCTTGCCTTTTTCTCCCACCGAGGCGGCAACGATCATCCCATTCGATTCCAGTCCGCGCAGTTTGCGCGGCGCCAGATTGGCAACGATGACGACCTTGCGGCCAATGAGGCTCTCCGGCGTGTACGCCTCGGCGATTCCGGCAACAATTTGCCGCCGTTCGTAGCCGAGATCGACCTCCAGCCGCAGCAAGCGGTCCGCCTTGGGAACGCGCTCGGCGACGCGAACGATCGCGACCCGCAGTTCCACCTTGGCGAAATCTTCGATGGCAATTTTGGGGGCTTCCTCCGCAGGCTGCGGCGGCGCTGCGTGCGTCGCGGGCGCTACGATCGGTTGCCCGGGCGGAACAGGATCGAGGACAGCACTGACGGAACGCACCTCCGGTATGGCGGCGGCCTGCTGCGAGATAGCGTCGGCCTCCTGCTCCGGAGACATCGCGGCCGCCGATTGCGACTCATGCACATGGGGAGGCGGCGGTTGCTCCGCTGGCCCCGATGTTTTCGCCTGGCTTAGAGCCGCCTGCTCCGACGCAGCCTCTTGGTCCGCTGTGGATTGTGCCTGACGGTCCTCTTCCATTTTCTGCATACGTTCGATCGCTTCCTTTTCCGCGCGGGGAAACACGGGGCCCAACTCGCCGAGTTTGGTACCCGGCCGCAGATCGCCCCACTGCAAGTCTTTCAAGTCTGCTTTTGTAATATCGCCCAGCCCAAGCTGCTTCCAAACCTTCGCCGCCGCATCGGGAATCACCGGATACACCAGCGCCGTGATGATGCGTATCGATTCCGCGGCGGTGTCAAGAATTTGTTTGACGCGGTTTTGCATTGGGAGATCATTGGATTGAGCAAGCTTTTTCCAAGGGGCCTCAGCAGTTAGGTATGCATCGACGATCTTCATGAATGCCCATACCGCTTCCAATGCCGCCGAAAACTGAAAATCCTCGAAGTGCTTATTAAAAGACTTAATGCAATCTGAAGCAGCATTTTCTATGCCTGAGACTGGGGACGCATGAATAGACCGCCCAGGAAATGACACCGCGCCATTGAAATATTTCACGATCATCGTCAGCGTCCTGCTGACCAGATTGCCGTAGCCATTCGCCAGGTCTGCGTTATACCGTTGCACCAGCGCATCGAAAGAAAAACTGCCGTCCTGCCCGAAAACGATCTCGCGCAGCAGAAAATACCGCAGCGCGTCCGCGCCCAGCACGTCCAGAATCGTCTCGGCCCGCACGATGTTCCCGCGCGACTTCGACATCTTCGACTGTTCAAACAGCAGCCATCCATGCGCCACGATGCTCTTCGGCAGCGGCAGTCCGGCGGCCATCAAAAATGCCGGCCAATAGACGCAGTGGAAGCGGCTGATCTCCTTGCCGATCAACTGCACATCGGCGGGCCAGTATTTCTCAAAATTCGCGGGATCATCGCTGCCATAGCCAAGCGCGGTGATGTAGTTCGCCAGCGCGTCCATCCACACGTAGATCACGTGCTTTTCATCGCCGGGAACAGGAATGCCCCAGTTGAAGCTGGTGCGGCTGATCGACAGATCGCGCAGTCCGCCGCGCACAAAAGCCATCACTTCATTCCGGCGCGCCTCTGGCCGGATGAAGTCCGGATGCTTCTCGTAATGTTCCAGCAGCTTGCGCTCGAAGGCGGACAGCTTGAAGAAATAATTCTCCTCGCTCACCGTCTCGGTGATGCGGCCGCAATCCGGACAGTGCGTTCCCGGCGGCCCTTCGACATACAATTCGTCCCACACGCAATACTGCCCGGAATAGGTGCCTTTGTAGATGAAGCCGCGCTTCTGCAACTCCGAAAACAAATATTGCACGCTGCGCTTGTGCCGGTCTTCCGTGGTGCGGATGAAGTCGTCGTAGGTGAGCCCCATGCGGTCCCACAGTCCGCGAAATTCGCTGGAAACTTCCGCGGCAAATTCCTGGGGCGTTTTGCCAGTCCGGACGGCGGATCGTTCAATTTTCTGGCCATGCTCGTCCGTCCCGGTCAAAAAATGGACATCGTACCCGCGCATCCGCTTCCAGCGGGCCAGCGTGTCCGCGGCCACCGTGGTGTACGTGTGGCCCAGGTGCGGGCGGGCATTCACGTAGTAGATGGGCGTGGTGAGGAAAAAAGTCGGTTTGCTCTCTTGCTTGTTTTCTTGGTTGGACATGCCGTCGGCGTTCAAGCTCCTGGCGCGTCCGGCCGCAGAGCGAGTCACCTTGTATTTTATCCCGAATATCTCTTTTCCCGTAGTGATGGCAAGGAAGATGCCGCCGCGCCCAACCCCACCGGGAAAAACTGTGTCGGGTGGGCTGAATGCGCGGGTGCCTATTCATTCAAGCCTTTTGCTTGGGCTTGAGTGGGTGGAAAGATTTGTCATCCCGACCCCTGGAACGGAAGCATGTTGCTCGGTTGCGGTTGTTTTGCAATCCTCGCTTCACACAGGGGTACGGAGTCTCCAAAACAGCAACAGCCCGCGTAAAGCAGGCTGTTGCTCTTTCGCCCTCCTTGGTTGCTGGCTAGGCTAGCGCCGTCCACCTCCGCCGCCCCCGCCGTGGAAGCCACCTCCACCGCCAAAGCCTCCACCGCCGTGGAATCCGCCACCGCTGAATCCGCCGCGTGAGCCGCTGAATCCGCCCCCGCCATACCCTCCACGTGAGCCGCTGTACCCCCCGCCATAGCTGCGAGCGCCACTGCTGAATCCGCCGCGTGAGCCGCCGTAGCTATTGCCGTAGCTTCGCTGTCCGGCGAAACTGCTGCCGCCATAGCTGCCGCCGCGCTGCAGGTTGTAAGCGCGTGTCGGCGATCCTGCGGAGCCGCCGGAACTGCGCGCCATCGAATTTCCGTAGCTGCGGTTTGCTGCACCATTGAGCGTGCCGCCACGGTTGCCGCCCTGCACCCCGCCGCCGCGGACCGACCCATAGCTGCTGGCGCGGGCGACGCTCTCATTCATCGCTCCACGACCAGTCACCCCGCCGCTCCCCGCCGCTCCCCGCGTATTTCCCGCGGAATTGAACTGGTGCCCATTCCATCCACCCGGACCACGCGAGCCGTTGTACGTATGGTAGCTCACGTTCCGGATGTTGTTCACATAACGGTTGTTGTAGTAACGTCCACCGTCCCAGCGGCCGCCATCGAACCCGCGTCCCCAATACCCGCCACCATAGAATATGCCGCCATAGAAACCGACGCTAAGTCCCCAAAAGCCGGGATACCAACCATAAAAACCGCCACCCCAGCCCCAATAGCCAGGGGTCCACAAGGCTCCGACATACGGAGGATAGGCCCAAACGCCCGGCACCCAGACCCAGCCGTCATCCCAGCCCCAATAGCCAGGGGTCCATACATACCCGTCTCCAGGCATGGGCGGTTGGTCATACGCGTCGACTGGAAACGGAGGCGGAGCGGAATCTACCTGTTGCACAGCGGCGCGCCCAGGATCTTCACTCCCGGTATATACGTCCGGCTGCTGCGACGGACTTGCCTGTCCATTGCCATACTGTCCATTGTCTTGTTGACCATTGTCGGTCGGCGGAGGAGGCGGAGGCGTCCCGTTGTACTGGCCGTTTCCTTGATCCTGCGACTGTGCTCCCGAGCCCTTGTTATAGCTCGGCGCATTGATATACGGCTGGTCGCCATCCTGCGGTTGTGCCGTGCCTTGGCCAGCGTTGGGTGGCTGACAGCTCGGGCAGCTCCATTGTGGGTTGTTGGGATCCTGCGGCGGCGTGACCGTGCCATCGTTCTGTTGCGCAATGGCTGGGACGATTAGGCTGCCCGCAAGGAATATGCCTGCCAATACCGGTACGAAAAGGGAACGAAGGATACGCATACCGTATCTCCCGACCGGAACTCCCGGCTATCCACCAAATTCTGTGGCTTCAGGAGTCTCGAGTCTCGGAGAGTTACTGAGCGGCCACCCTCTGGCCTCACCCAGCTACTCTCATTTCAATCTAACGCTTTTTCAGCCGGAAAGTTGTGGTGATCCCACCACTTTTCCCGCCGCGCTCCGCTTGTTGCAGCACAGAGATCCTGCCACTCATTCGATGCTCAGCCGGATAAACGGATTCCAATCCCCAGTCCAGTCATCATCCCGCGGATTTTCCAACGCCCGGTCGCTGCTACAGTAGAACCTAGGTTCTCGTCCAGGATGTTCATCCGCACCCAGCACGTACATTTCATAGGGATTGGCGGCATTGGCATGAGCGGGATCGCCGAGATTCTCCTCACCCTCGGCCATCGCGTCTCCGGTTCCGACCT
>JAJZKJ010000212.1:2514-5132 GCA_021804195.1 Acidobacteriota bacterium | reverse complement strand
ATGCTGCGGTGCTTCGACCGGGTCATCTTCAAGGGACATGTGCGGCTGTTTTCGTATCCAGCGGGCGTCCGGTATTTTGTGGACCGGGTCCTGCGGATCCGCCGGAAGGATGTCATGGGTTGGGCCAAGGCCCAGTCCGAGCGTATTGCCGCCCACGCCAAGGCCCTGGCTGAGCAGGCGGGGCGGCCCTACTTGTACCTGCGCGGCCACCAGCGCAAAGACGACCTCGTGGCGGGCATCCTCCGCACCCAACGCCTCGACCAAGGACTGGTGTGTGTCTTGGCGTGCCTGGAGCACTGCCCCAGCTTTCGTTTGATCCACGGCCAGGGCCGACCGGATTTTGCCCGGGCCACACCCCCGGCCTTGGTGTTCTACTTCTACTGGCTCGACCCCGATTGGGGGTTGCTCCACGTACGCGTGCCGAGCCTGTTTCCCTGGCCCGTGCCAATCGCCGTCAACGGGCACGACTACCTGGCCCGGCAGTTGACGCGGCGGCGCCTCGGCTTTGTGCAGGAGGATAACGCCTTCGTCGAACTCGACGATCCGGCCCGCGCCCAGGAACTGGCCGACGGTTTCCTGCGCGAAGACTGGGGGCAGCGGCTGGCCCGCATGGCCCGGCGCTTCCTGCCCCTGCCACCGGACGTACGTTGCGGCTGGGGCTACTATGGGGTGCTCGACCAGGCCGAGTACGCCACGGACCTGGTCTTTCGTTCGCGCCAGGCCTTGGCGGAACTGTACCCCAGGCTGATCGACCACGCCGTGCGACACTTTCAGGCCCCCGACATTCTGGGCTTCCTGGGCCGCCGCCGGCACGTCCGTTACGACGGCGAAGTGCTGACCACCTGTCGGAAAGATCGTCGGCCCGGTCGCCAGGGGGCGACTCGCAGATCGCCGAAGAGGGCGATTCGACAAGGCGAACTGGCGAGCTGGCGGATCAAGCACCGGGTGCGGAACAACTGGCTGAAGATGTACGACAAACGGGGCCGGGTGCTGCGTGTGGAGACAGTGATCCACCAGCCGCAGGAGTTCCGCGTGCGCCGGGCGCGCCGCCGCCGGGGACGCCCCGCCATGACCTGGTGCCCCATGAACCAAGGCGTGGCCAACCTCTATCACTACCAGGCCGTCGCCCAAGCGGCCAATGCCCGGTACTTGCAGGCCCTGACGGCGGTGGACCCGCCGCCCGCCACCGTGGCCGATCTGCGCCGCCTCGGCGAACCGTGCCGCCACGCCGGCCGTTCTTATGCCGCCTTCAATCCCGCCCGCCCGCGCGACTTGCGCCTCTTGGCTAGTCTGTGCCAAGGCGCCCATCTGCTGCGGGGCTTTCGCAACCCCGACATCCGCCCTGCGCTCTTTGCAACCCCCGCGGCCGATCCCCGCGAACAACGCCGCCGCAGCGCCGCCGTCGGCCGCCTCCTCAAACGCCTGCACGTCCGCGGCTTGCTGCTGAAAATCCCCCACAGTTACCGCTGGCATCTGAGTCCACGCGGCCGTGAACTCTTTACCCAACTGCTTCAGGCCCACCATGTTTTCACCCGTTATATTGTGGATCACTGGCCGCTTAAACGCCTCTAACTTCTCCGCACGGCGCGGAGAAGTTACACGTTCAGAATCTAACTCAACCCCGCCCCAGATGCAGCGCGACGAATGACGCACCCAGGTCCGGACCTGTGACAGTTTACGCAGCCCGCCGCCCACCTCCAGGCCAGGCTCCCACGACCGACTCTGCTATCACCTTCCGAAACCGTCGGCCAGCCGATCGTGCCATTTCCAAGGGGCGGCGGTGGCATTACAATGTGCTTGGGGCTGGGCTGAAGCCAGACCGGTTTCCGTGAGCGGGTATGAACAAACTCGGTGTCAATATCGACCATGTGGCCACCTTGCGCCAGGCCCGCCATGGTTATGAACCCGATCCCGTATGGGCGGCGGTTCAGGCCCAGTTGGGCGGAGCGGACTTGATTACCGTGCATTTGCGCGAAGACCGCCGGCACATTCAGGACCGGGATGTGGAGAGGCTTCGGGAAACCGTTACCGTACCACTCAATTTGGAAATGGCGGCGGTGAACGAAATCGTCGCCATCGCGCTCCGCTTGCGACCGGCGATGGTCACCCTGGTTCCGGAAAAGCGTACCGAAGTTACCACCGAGGGTGGTTTGAATGTCGCCACCGGCTGGCGCCGGCTGCGCGGTGTCGTGCGGCGCTTCCACCGTTACGGCATCGCGGTTAGCGCTTTCATTGACGCTGAGCGGCGGCAGGTTCTGGCGGCACGGCGATTGGGCTGCGCTATTTGCGAAATTCATACGGGCCCGTACGCCAATGCCGCGCGGCGGAGCAAGCAACAGGCCGAATTGGAAAAAATCCGGACGGCCGGCGAAGAGGTTTTAAATTTAGGCATGCAGTTCAATGCCGGCCATGGTCTTAACTATCAAAATGTAACCCCGGTGGCATCGCTGCCGGGGATAGAAGAGTTGCATATCGGTCACGCCATCATCAGCCGGGCGGTTTTCATCGGCCTGCGCCGGGCAGTGGCGGAAATGAAAGCAGCTATGGTGAGGGCGTGATAATGTTCCAGGGTACTTATACCGCTCTGGTTACACCGTTTACCCAGGGCATTTTTGACG
>JAJZKJ010000212.1:0-2504 GCA_021804195.1 Acidobacteriota bacterium | reverse complement strand
AACGTACGAGCGTCAGATCGCGTTTCAAGCTGAACATGGCGTACAAGGCATCGTGCCGGTCGGCACTACGGGTGAATCGCCGACGCTTTCCCATGAGGAACACCATCGGGTCGTGGAGGCGGCGGTTGGCGCCGCACGCGGCACTAAGTTGAAGGTCATCGCTGGAGCTGGCTCTAATTCCACCGCCGAGGCTCTGGATTTAACCCGCCACGCGAAACGCGCGGGCGCCGATGCCGTGCTCCTCGTCAATCCCTATTACAACAAGCCCACCCAGGAGGGACTGTACCGTCATTTTAAAACCATCGCCGATGCCGTGGACATTCCGCTGGTGCCTTACAATATTCCCGGCCGCACCAATATCACGATGACCGTGGCCACGATGTGCCGGCTCAGAAAGGTTTGTCCGAATATCGTGGCCATCAAGGACGCGGCCGGCAATTTGGACCTGACCAGCGAAGCGGTTGCCGCGGGGATACCCATTTTATCCGGTGATGACTCGCTTACCTTGCCCATGCTGGCGGTGGGTGCCCGCGGCGTAATCAGCGTGGCGTCGAATCTGGTTCCGCGGCCAGTGCGGGACATGGTGAATGCGGCCTTGGCGGGTGACTTTGGCGCGGCCCGTGGCGTTCACCTGCGCCTGTTCGCCCTTTGGAAAACTCTGTTCATCGAAACGAATCCCATACCCATAAAAACCGCTATGGCGATGCTGGGCCGCGACACGGGCGAACTGCGCCTGCCCTTGTGCGAGCCGCTGCCCGCCAATCGTGAAATCATTCGCGCCGCCTTGGAACAGGCCGGGCTAACCACCGATTCCACCGTCCCCCGCCCGGCCGCCAGCGGAGCATAGCTTCCCAAGGGGAGTCAATCCATGCGACCAACCGCTGTCGATTTTCCCTCGGGAGCGGATCACCTGATGGGCTTGGATTTTCCGACCCACAATGCCGAGGTGGAGCAGGTTTGGCAGGCGTACCGTCGGGGGCAGCCGACCCGCACGCCTATCATTGTGGGCACCAATACCCGCTACTTTATGTTCAACCACCAGGCCAATCCGCAGGGCATCACCTTTAAGCAGTATTCGGAAGATCCGGCGGTCATGTTTGAAATGCAGCTGCGCTTCCAGCGCTGGCTGCGCTTCAATGTTCTGCAGGACGCCGCGCTGGGGTTGCCGCCCCGCTGGTCGATCGGGGTGGATTTCCAGAACTACTATGAGGCGGCCTGGTTCGGGTGCCCGATCCGATATTTTGACGGGCAGGTACCGGACACCCAGCCGGTGTTCGCGGATTGCCCGGAACGAATCCTCGCAGGAGGTCTGCCAGATCCCTTCGGCGGCGTAATGGCCCGGGCCTGGCGCTATTACGAATATTTCCGGCAACGCGCTGCGCACGAGACCTTTCTCGACCGTCCGATCGACGTGGCCATGACCGGGCTGGGAACCGACGGCGTGATGACGGTCGCCTGTAACCTCTTCGGCGCCGATTTCGTCTGTACGGCCATGGTGGAAGAACCCGAACGTTTGCACCGGCTGTTTGAGTTTATAACTCAGGCCACCATCGCCCGCATCCAGGCGTTTCGTCAACGCCTGGGCTTGCCGATGAAACCGCCAGACTTTGGCTTCGCCGACGATAGCATCGCGCTGATCTCCACGCCCATGTATCGGCAGCACGTATTGCCGCATCATCGCCGCTTGTGTCAGGAACTGGCTGGACCCGGGCCGCGGGCAATCCATTTATGTGGTGACGCCACGCGGCACTTCGTGACCATTCGCGATGCGCTGAATGTGCAGACTCTTGATACCGGCTTCCCCGTCGATTTCAGCGCGCTGCGGCGGCAATTGGGTCCCGCCGTGCGCATCCTGGGTGGGCCGCACATTGAACTGCTCCGGACCTCCACGCCCCAGCAGGTGCGCCAGGAAGTCCGCCGAATTATGCACTCCGGCGTCCGCCAGGGGGGGATGTTCGTTTTGCGCGAAGGCAACAACCTGGCTCCTCACACCCCGCTGGAAAATATTGATGCCCTGTACTGCGCTGGACGCGAATTTGGAACCGATAGCTAAACCCAGGCGGGGCAGCGACCGGCGTACCAGACGGCTAAGTCGGAATGCGGAATGAAAATGAATCCATAGTAGATCGAGGATCCGCCCCGGTGGCCCCACACCGATGTGCCGTCGAACCGTAGTAGGCACACTCCGATGTGTCGTCGAACCCGCCATGGCACTTTGGGCTGTGTCCACGAGGGCGGATCTTCGACCTGCGTTTGGGGCTGGCCACCGGGCGTTACCGGCGATCCCATGATTCCTGCTGACTTCCTGCTTAGACAGAACCTGGGGCGAGGCGACAGTGAAAAAGATGCGGACGGAAAATGGAACACCAGCAGCGAACGGTTGAACGGACGGAGGTTGGAACAAAATTCCCCTCTCCTCTTGCGCCGGGTGCTCGGTCTGTCCGGACCCAAGCTGTCCCGCCGGTAATCCAACGTAGTGCGGCGCTGGAAGCGGCACGCCCGCG